>NZ_JBXUOY010000020.1:0-34090 GCF_057196705.1 Streptomyces sp. ATLC9
GGCGGTGGCTTCGGCGGCCGTCCCGGTTTCGGCGGCCGTCCCGGCGGTCCCGGTGGCCGCGGCGGCACGCAGGGTGCCTTCGGCCGTCCCGGCGGTCCGGCGCGCCGCGGCCGCAAGTCGAAGCGGCAGAGGCGCCAGGAGTACGAGGCCATGCAGGCCCCGTCCATCGGCGGCGTGATGCTGCCGCGCGGCAAGGGCGAGACCGTCCGGCTGTCGCGCGGTGCGTCGCTCACCGACTTCGCGGAGAAGATCAACGCCAACCCGGCGTCGCTGGTCCAGGTGATGTTCAACCTGGGCGAGATGGTCACCGCGACGCAGTCGGTCTCCGACGAGACGCTTCACCTCCTCGGCGAGGAGATGAACTACGTCGTCCAGATCGTCAGCCCGGAGGAGGAGGACCGCGAGCTCCTCGAGTCCTTCGACATCGAGTTCGGCGAGGACGAGGGCGGCGAGGAGGCACTCGTCTCGCGTCCGCCGGTGGTGACCGTCATGGGTCACGTCGACCACGGTAAGACGCGCCTGCTGGACGCGATCCGCAAGACCAACGTCATCGAGGGCGAGGCCGGCGGTATCACCCAGCACATCGGTGCCTACCAGGCCGCCACCGAGGTCAACGACGAAGAGCGCAAGATCACCTTCATCGACACCCCGGGTCACGAGGCGTTCACCGCCATGCGTGCCCGCGGTGCGAAGTCGACCGACATCGCGATCCTGGTGGTGGCGGCCAACGACGGTGTGATGCCCCAGACGGTCGAGGCGCTCAACCACGCCAAGGCGGCCGAGGTGCCGATCGTGGTGGCGGTCAACAAGATCGACGTCGAGGGCGCGGACCCGACCAAGGTGCGCGGCCAGCTCACCGAGTACGGGCTCGTGGCCGAGGAGTACGGCGGTGACACCATGTTCGTCGACATCTCCGCCAAGCAGGGCCTGAACATCGACGGGTTGCTGGAGGCCGTGGTCCTGACCGCGGACGCCTCGCTCGACCTGCGGGCCAACCCGGAGCAGGACGCGCAGGGCATCGCGATCGAGGCCCACCTCGACCGCGGCCGCGGCGCGGTGGCCACGGTGCTGGTCCAGCGCGGCACCCTGCGGGTCGGCGACACGGTCGTGGTCGGCGACGCCTACGGCCGCGTCCGGGCGATGCTCGACGACAAGGGCAACAACGTCGAGGAGGCCGGTCCGGCGACCCCGGTCCTGGTGCTGGGTCTGACCAGCGTCCCCGGCGCGGGCGACAACTTCCTGGTGGTCGACGAGGACCGCACGGCCCGGCAGATCGCCGAGAAGCGCGCCGCCCGCGAGCGCAACGCCGCCTTCGCCAAGCGCACCCGCAGGGTCTCCCTGGAGGACCTGGACAAGGTGCTCAAGGCCGGCGAGGTGCAGCAGCTCAACCTCATCATCAAGGGCGACGCGTCCGGTTCGGTCGAGGCCCTGGAGTCCTCGCTGCTCCAGCTCGACGTCGGCGAGGAGGTCGACCTGCGCATCCTGCACCGCGGCGTGGGCGCGGTCACCGAGACCGACATCGACCTGGCGACCGGCTCCGACGCCATCGTCATCGGCTTCAACGTGCGCGCCGAGGGGCGTGCCACGCAGATGGCCGAGCGCGAGGGCGTGGACGTCCGCTACTACTCGGTCATCTACCAGGTGATCGAGGAGATCGAGGCGGCCCTCAAGGGCATGCTCAAGCCGGAGTACGAGGAGGTCGAGCTGGGCACGGCGGAGATCCGCGAGGTCTTCCGCTCCTCCAAGCTCGGCAACATCGCGGGTGTCCTCATCCGCTCCGGCGAGGTCAGGCGGAACACCAAGGCCCGCCTCGTCCGCGACGGCAGGGTCGTGGCGGAGAACCTCAACATCGAGGGTCTGCGCCGCTTCAAGGACGACGTCACCGAGATCCGCGAAGGCTTCGAGGGCGGTATCAACCTCGGGAACTTCAACGACATCAAGGTCGACGACGTCATCGCGACGTACGAGATGCGGGAGAAGCCCCGCGCCTGACCCCGCCGGTGGGCACCACCGGTGAACGGCCACGGAGCCTCCCGCCCCGGCGGGAGGCTCCCGGCCGTTATATGCGTCGATCACCGGGAACCGTTGCGTGTACGGTTTCCCGTGTCCTGCCGGGAGTCGGCAGGACTCCGCCCCACGAGGCCCCACGGGTCGGCTGGACCCGCATCCCATGTACGTAGGCACACTCTCGTTCGACCTGCTGCTCGGCGACGTGCGGTCGCTGAAGGAGAAGAGGTCGGTCGTCCGCCCGATCATCGCGGAACTGCAGCGCAAGTACACGGTGAGCGTCGCGGAGATCGGGGACCAGAACGTCCACCGCAGGGCCCTGATCGGCCTCGCGGCGGTCTCCGGGGACGCCGGGCACGTCTCGGACGTGCTTGACCGGTGCGAGCGGCTGGTGGCCGCCCGGCCGGAGGTGGAGCTGCTGTCGGTGCGGCGGCGGTTCCACGGGGACGAGGACTGAGCGCGTCCGGTGCGCAGCCCCGGCCGGACCGAACCGAACGATCCGAGACAGAAGGAAGCAGACACATGACCGACACCGCGCGGGCACGCAAACTGGCCGACCGCATCCGGGTCGTGGTCGCGGAGACCCTCCAGCGGCGGATCAAGGACCCGCGGCTCGGCTATGTGACGATCACCGACACCCGGGTCACCGGCGACCTGCGGGAGGCGACCGTCTTCTACACGGTCTACGGCGACGACGAGGAACGGACGGCCTCCGCCGCGGCGCTGGAGAGCGCCAAGGGCGTACTGCGCTCGGAGGTCGGGCGGCAGACAGGTGTGCGCTTCACACCGTCGCTGACGTTCGTCCCCGACGCCCTCCCGGAGAACGCCCGGACCATCGACGACCTGCTGGCCAGGGCCAGGGCCTCGGACGCCCAGGTGCGCCAGGCATCCTCGGGGGCCGCGTACGCGGGCGAGCCCGACCCGTACCGCAAGCCCGCGCGCGAGGAGGACGCCGAGGACGCCGGAGACGCCGGGGGCCTGGCGGACGGCGAGGACGCCTGACCCGTGGCACGCAAAGGAACCCAGGAGCCCGGCGGGCTGGTCGTCGTCGACAAGCCCGCCGGCTTCACCTCCCACGACGTGGTCGCCAAGATGCGGGGCATCGCCGGCACCCGGCGGGTCGGGCACGCCGGCACACTGGACCCGATGGCCACCGGCGTCCTCGTCCTGGGCATCGAGAAGGCGACCCGGATGCTGGGCCACCTGGCGCTGACGGAGAAGGAGTACGTCGGCACCATCCGCCTCGGCCAGAACACCGTCACCGACGACGCGGAGGGCGAGACCATCTCCTCCACACCGGCGGACGGCATCGCGCGCGAGGCGATCGACGACGGCGTCGCCAAGCTGACCGGCGACATCCTCCAGGTCCCCTCGAAGGTCAGCGCGATCAAGGTCGACGGCAGGCGGTCCTACGCCCGGGTGCGCGAGGGTGAGGAGGTGGAGCTGGCCGCCCGGCCGGTCACCGTCTCCTCCTTCACGGTGCACGACGTCCGCGCCGAGAGCGCCGCGGACGGCACCCCGGTGCTGGACCTGCTGGTCTCCGTCGTCTGCTCCTCCGGCACCTACATCCGGGCGCTCGCCCGCGACCTGGGCGCCGGGCTGGGGGTCGGCGGCCACCTCACCGCGCTGCGCCGCACCCGGGTCGGCCCGTACGGCCTGGACGCGGCGCGCACCCTGGAACAGCACCAGGAGTCGCTGACGGTCATGCCCGTCGGCGAGGCGGCCGCCGCCGCCTTCCCCCGCTGGGACGTGGACGAGCGGCGGGCGAGGCTGCTGGCGAACGGCGTGCGGATCGCCATGGCGACATCCGGCCGGCCCGGACCGGTCGCGGTCTTCGGACCGGAGGACCGCTTCCTCGCGCTGGCCGAGGAGCAGGGGGGCAGGGCCAGGCTGCTGGCCGTCTTCGCATGACCGGGACCGGCGGGGAAGCGTGGGCACAAACCGTGGGTGCGGGCGCCGCGTCCGGCACCCGCGCCCACGATCCCCCTCTTGTGTGCATCTGATTCCTGTCCACCCCGGGGACCGGAATCACCCCGCGGGGCGGGCGCGCGGAGTGAATCACGGTGCGCACTGGGGCGTTTTCCGGCGCGGGTCCCCGTGCGAACGCGACGGAGAGTCATGGCACCCTTGGACCCGGCACCATCCACTGGCATTCGGCGAGGAGCGGGCACTGTGCAGCGCTGGCGTGGCTTGGAGGACATCCCCGAGGACTGGGGGCGCAGCGTCGTCACCATCGGCTCCTACGACGGGGTGCACCGCGGGCACCAGTTGATTATCGGCAGGGCGGTCGAGCGCGCCCGCGAGCTGGGCGTACCGGCCGTCGTCGTCACCTTCGACCCGCACCCCAGCGAGGTCGTGCGGCCCGGCAGCCATCCCCCGCTGCTCGCCCCGCACCACCGGCGCGCGGAGCTGATGGCGGGTCTGGGCGTGGACGCGGTCCTGGTCCTGCCCTTCACCGAGGAGTTCTCGAAGCTGTCGCCCGCCGACTTCGTGGTGAAGGTCCTGGTCGACAGGCTCCACGCCCGCACCGTCGTCGAAGGCCCCAACTTCCGTTTCGGTCACCGGGCGGCCGGCACCGTGGAGACCCTGGCCGAGCTGGGCCGGACGTACGACTACGACGTGATGGTCGTCGACCTGTTCGAGTGCGGGGAGGCGGGCGGCGGTGAGCCGTTCTCCTCCACCCTCACCCGCCGCCTGGTCGCCGAGGGCGAGGTGGTGGGAGCCGCCGAGGTGCTGGGCCGGCCGCACCGGGTGGAGGGCATCGTCGTCCGGGGCGCGCAGCGCGGACGCGAGATGGGCTATCCGACGGCGAACGTCGAGACGCTGCCGCACACCGCGATCCCCGCCGACGGCGTCTACGCCGGTTGGCTGGTGGTGGAGGGCGAGTCGATGCCCGCCGCGATCTCCGTCGGCACCAACCCGCAGTTCGAGGGCACCGAGCGGACGGTGGAGGCGTACGCCATCGACCGTGTGGACCTCGACCTCTACGGGCTCCACGTCGCGGTGGACTTCCTGGCCTACATCCGCGGACAGGAGAGGTTCGACACGCTGGAAGGGCTGCTGGAGCGGATGGCCGAGGACGTGCGGGTGGCGAAGGAACTGCTGGGCTGAGCCTCCCGGCCGCGTGCGGCGGACGAACGGGCCCGCCGACCCCGCCCCTTGAGGGGAAGGGACCGGCGGGCCCGTTCACGTTCCGGGGCGGCGGTGCGCCGCCCTCACCGCTCCGGCTGCTGCCACTGAGCGCCGGACGCGGGCGGGCCCGCGGAGCCGGGCGGCTGCTGGGGGTGCTGGGGGTGCTGCCGCGGGTGCGGCTGCGCCTGGCCGGGCTGACCCGGGTGCGGCGGGTGGCCCGGATAGGCCTGGCCGGGCTGCTGCGGGTACGGCTGGGGCTGTCCGTACGGCTGCTGTGGCTGCGGCTGGTATGGGGGGTATGCCTGCTGCTGATGGCCGGGGTAGGGCTGGGGCTGACCGGGGATCGGCGGCGCGGTCAGCGGCGGGTTCCCGCCGGGCGACCACAGGCCCTGCTCCTGCTGGTGGCGTGAGAAGTCCTCTGCGATCAGGGCGGCGAGGTTGAAGTACGCCTCGCGCGTCCTGGGACGCATCATGTCCAGATCCAGCTCCGCGCCCGCCGCGAGGTGCTCGTCGAACGGGACGACCACCACATCGCGGCAGCGCGTCTTGAAATGCGCCACGATGTCGTCCACTTTGATCATCTTCCCGGTCTCGCGGACCCCGGAGATGACCGTGACGCCGCGCTGCACCAGATCGCCGTAACCGTGGGCGGAGAGCCAGTCCAGCGTCGTACTGGCACTGCTGGCGCCGTCCACGGACGGAGTGGAGATGACGATCAGCTGGTCGGCGAGGTCGAGGACACCGCGCATCGCGCTGTAGAGCAGGCCGGTGCCCGAGTCGGTCAGGATGATCGGGTACTGCTGGCCCAGGACGCCGATGACACGGCGGTAGTCCTCGTCGTTGAAGGTCGTGGAGATCGCCGGGTCCACGTCGTTGGCGAGGATCTCCAGTCCGGAGGGCGCCTGCGAGGTGAACCTGCGGATGTCCATGTAGCTGTTGAGGTACGGGATCGCCGTCACCAGGTCGCGGATCGTCGCACCCGTCTCGCGCCGCACCCGGCGGCCGAGCGTGCCCGCGTCCGGGTTGGCGTCGATCGCGATGACCTTGTCCTGCCGCTCGCTGGCCAGCGTCGCGCCGAGCGCCGTGGTGGTCGTCGTCTTGCCGACGCCGCCCTTGAGGCTGATCACCGCGATGCGGTAGCAGGACAGCACCGGAGTGCGGATGAGGTCGAGCTTGCGCTGCCGCTCGGCCTCCTCCCTCCTGGCCCCGATACGGAAGCGGGAGCCGCCGCGGCCGCTCTGCGGGCGGGGCTTCTTCTTCTGGTTCAGCAGACGCTCGGAGGACAGTTCCACCGAAGCGGTGTACCCGAGTGCGCCCGGCCGGCTCGGAGGCTGTTGACGGGGGTCGGGCCAGGCGGAGCCGGCGCGGGGGTCCTGCGGGTGCGGCGGCTGGCCGGGCGCGGGGGGCTGCGTGGGAGGCAGCGGCTGGGAGGGGCCGGCCTCGGGTGCGGCCGGCGGCTGGGGGAAGCCGTAACCACCCTGCGGGTGCGGCGGCCGGCCGGGCGCGGGGGGCTGCGTGGGAGGCAGCGGCTGGGAGGGGCCGGCCTCGGGTGCGGCCGGCGGCTGGGGGAAGCCGTAACCACCCTGCGCGGGCGGCGGAATGGGCGCCGCCGGAGGCTGCGGTGCCCAGGGCTGAGGCCCGGGAGGCTGGTAACCCTCCTGCGGGGGCGGGCTGGGTGCTGCCGGAGGCTGCTCCGGTACGCCGGTCCAGCCCGCCCCCGGAGCAGGCGCGCCGGGCGGGGGAGCGGCGGGCCGGAAGTGCGGCGGCAGGGGAGGCAGCCCGGCCGACGCTCCGCCCCCCGGAGCGGTCCGCCATGGTGGCGGGGGAGCCTGTGGGGCGGACACCGCAGGAGCCGGGGGCTCCGGATCGGAGCCGTGCGGTTCACCGGCGGTTCCGGTTCCTGCTCCGGCTTCGGCCCTACCGGGGTCGTCCGTCCCCGCGGCTTCCTCCCCGGGCCGGGAGCCGGCTTCGGAATCGGTGGAAGGCGGGGCCGGGGGTGCCTCGCCTTCGGAGGGAGCTCCGCCGGACGGCGGGCCGCCCGCGTTCTCCGGCCGTTCGTCCCCGTCTCCGGCGGTCTCCTGCGCCGCCTGCCGCTCGGCGATCTCCCGGCGCAGCGCGGCGGAGGAGAAACGCATGGTCGCATCGGTGAGGGGGCCGTCATCGGCGGGGTGCTCCGCCTGCCGGCCGTCCCTTCCGTCCTGTCCTCCCGCGTCCCCGTCGACGGCTCCCGGCGACGGGCCTGCCCCCGGTTCACCGGTTCCCCCACGGGTATCCCCCGCGGGAGGCCCGGCAGGCGCCGCCGGAGGGAAGGCGGGAGGCG
Source organism: Streptomyces sp. ATLC9 (assembly GCF_057196705.1). Classification (NCBI taxonomy): domain Bacteria; kingdom Bacillati; phylum Actinomycetota; class Actinomycetes; order Kitasatosporales; family Streptomycetaceae; genus Streptomyces; species Streptomyces sp. ATLC9. The sequence goes on from NZ_JBXUOY010000020.1 coordinate 7,460, forward strand.
CGCCGGCGCCCGTGTCCGCCCTGTCCGGCTCCGCTCCGCCCGCGGGACCGCCGGAAGCGGTCGGCGGCTGCGGGGCGGAGCCGGCGTTCCGCGTGTACCAGGCAGGCGGCGTGTAGTCGATGGTGAACTCGCCCGTGGCGTCGAGCTCGTCCTTGGGCAGATCGTCGCCGGGTTCGATCCCGTCGACGCGGATCTCGTCCCGGTCGCTGTTCACAATGCCTCCTGCTGATCTGGTCGAGCATCCCGGCCGAACCGCGCGGGCCGCTCCCCGCGGACGGCGGACCCGGCCACCGGCTCCCGCCGCGGCCCCGGCCTGTTCTTCGGAATGTCCTGCCGCGCGCGTGTCCACACTAGTCGCCGCGGGCGCCGAAACGGCATGCCGGTCCCGTCCCTCTCGGGCAACGGACCGGTGACGAGCGGCGGACGGACGGCGAGAGGGTCGAGGGGCCGTCAGTCCAGCCGCCGGGCCGCGCCCAGCAGTCCCGTCTCGGCGTCGGTGGGCCGGGTCAGCACGAACCGCCGGTCCCTCCCGGCGCACCACAGAGTCACCCCGTCGGCGAGCGTGGACAGCGCCTCGGTCTCCTGCCGCGACAGGGAGAGGATCCCGCCCACCTGCCGCGCTTCCTCGGGAGAGATCTGCTGGACACCGGTGAGCGAGGCCCCCCGGAGCAACCGGGGAGCCACCGGGCTCAGGTACGGAAGCAGCGTCAGAACCGACTGCCAGGCTCCCGCGGAGACCCGGCCGCGCGGTGGCTTCATCCCGCAGTCCCGGATCACCACGACCGGTGAGACGGCCGTGGCGCCCAGCGGCGGGACCCGGCCGACGTCATGGAGCGTCATGCACTGCTGGTCGCCGCCCGCGGCCCTGGCCAGCTCCGTCCACACCTGAGGCCGGCCGGTCTCGACGGCCACCCGCGCGCCCGTGCCCGCCGCGCGCAGCGCCAGCACCTGAGCCGTCCACAGGCCGCCGATCAGCACCACGTCGTGGGGGACGGGATGGTGGAGACCGATGACGGCCGGGCGGTCCTCGACATCGACCCCGGCCACCACCCCGTCATCGCCGACCGGCAGGGCGAGCGCCTCCAACTGCTCCACGGACAGGACGTGACGGGCCGTCCGCGGCCCGCGCAGTCCGAACCCCGGACGGGGACGTGCGGTCGTGCGCACCGGCTCGGCCGGTCCGGGCATCAGCGCGTCCCTCCCAGTGGAAGCGTCGCCAGCACCCCGGGCACCTGCTCACGGTCCAGCCGGGCGATTCCGACACGGCGCTCCCGCGCCAGCCGCTCCAGCACATGCCGGGCGCTGACCAGTTCGGCGTCACTGCGGGCGGTGATGCGCACATGTCCGCGTATCGCGACCGAACGGCTCCCGCCCCGGCTCAGGGTCAGCCCGAAAGTGGTGGCCAGGGCGGGCAGCCCCGTCAGCAGCGCCACCAGCGACGGCAGCGGAGCGGCTCCCGGTCCCAACTCGGGCCAGCGCGCCACCGCGTACGTGGTGTGCCAGCGGTCGTCGCACCGCCAGGCACGGGCCCTCTCCTCGGTGCGCCGCGCGGGAGCGGAGTCGGGGCGTCCGGCCCGCGCCGTGGCCGCCGGGCTGGCCCCGGCCGATGTCGCCAGCGCGGTGACCAGCTCCTGCTCCGACAGCAGCGTCGCCCGGAACCCCGAGCCGGCCAGCCGGCTCGCCAACTGGTCCGCAACGCGTACCAGGCAGCGCTGCGCGCCCTCCAGACCGTCACCGCGCGCCTGGACCGCTTCCCGGCACAGCTCCGGGTCGAGCTTGAGGGCCAACCAGGTCACGCGTACGGCCGGTGCGCCGCACGACGCCTGGACGGGGCCGTAACTGGAGGCGGCCACCGATCGCGCCGGCAGATGGGGCGCCGGGGCGGGCTGGGTGTACTGCACCGCCTGCACCGACTCCAGCCGGATACCGTCCACCTCCAGGGCGTCGGAGAGCAGCCGCAGTGGCAGGGGCCGCTCGTCGGGGCCTGAGCGCAGAGCGGAGGGGCGGGGCTCGACCCGCAGCACGGCCGTCAGGAACGTGCCGTCCCCCACCATGCCGACGCCGCGCCGTTCGCGGTCGACGTAGGTCAGACTGCGCAGCGCCGGATCGCACTCGGCGGCCGGAGCCAGGCCCGGGTCGGTGTCCGGCGGCAGCACCTCGGCGGCCGCCCGCCGCCTGCGGCGACGCAGCGCCACGACGGTGCCCAGCCACTCCGGGAGGGGTCGGCCGCGTCGCCGAAGCACCGTCAGGAGCAGCAGTACGACGGCCACCACGGCCGCCGGGACCGCCAGGACCTCGTGCACGGCGGCCGCGGCCAGAACTCCCGCCGCGGCCAGCTCGGCCAGGACCAGATGGTGCAGCCGGAGAGGCCCCGGGCCGCGGCGGCGCGCCTCGGCGCGCGGCGTGGCCGTGCGTGCCGGACGCGGCCCCACGGACTCGGGGCGTACGCCGTCCGGCACCGGGCTGTCGGGCGCGGACGTGACGGTCCGGGCCCGCGTGGCGGTCCCCATCCCCTGAAAATCCCCTTGTGTCCGTAATCGCCCTGACGCTCCAGGGCGCTGGTCGGGCGATCACCCTACCGGAGCAGCGGGAGCCGATCGCCAACGGGCATAGTAGGGGCCCGGTCCGACACGAGGCAGTAGTGGCGGTGCCCCGGAATCCCGCGGGGCACCGGACCCACCAGCGGGGAGAAGCAGCGAGAGATGGCATCACGGCGGGACGAGCTCAACGCCTACACCTTCGCCAAGAAGCGGCTGGTCTCGGCATTCCTCCAGCCCACGCCGACCGGGACCGAGGAGGGGGCGCCGCGCCCGCTGCGTGCGGTGATCCCCGGGCTGGTCATCGGTGCGGTGATCCTGGCGGGCTTCGGGGCCTGGGGGATGTTCAGACCCAAGGCGCCCAAGGGCTGGGACAACCCCGGCGAGAAGGTCATCATCGGCAGCGAGTCCACCACCCGCTACGTCGTCCTCGAGACCAGGGGGAAGAAGCAGCTCCACCCGGTGCTCAACCTGGCCTCCGCGAAACTCCTGCTGGACCCGGGCAAGTTCGGGATCGTCGAGGTCGACGAGAAGGTCCTCGACAGCGGGAGGATCCCGCACGGCGCCACCATCGGCATCCCCTACGCCCCCGACCGGCTGCCCGGCAAGGACGAGGCGGCGAAGGCCAAACGCTGGGCCGTGTGCGTCCAGCCCGGCGACGACGGCGTGCAGAAGGCGGTCTTCGTCCTCGCCGAACGGGACGCGGAGCGGGTCGAGGGGAAGAACCGGCTGCGCGGCGGCCAGGTGATGTACGTCAGAGGCCCCGGCGGGGAACTCCACATCGTCGACGCGCAGGGCACCGCATACCCCATCGAGGCCGACGACACGCTGCTGCGCACCGTCGTCGGCGGTACGCCCCCTCAGGACGTCAGCGCCGAGTGGCTCAAGACCCTCGAGCAGGGCGACCCGATCCAGTTCCCCCAGGGGATCGAGGAGACGGGCACCCCGGCCGGCGCACCCGGCGACCTGGACGCGGAGGCCAACCGGGTCGGCATGGTGCTACGCGCCCCCTCCGGTACCGGCCACCAGCACTACGTGGTCCTTGAGGGCCAGATCAGGCCGGTCACCGACTTCATGGCCAAACTGCTGCTCAACAGCCCGCAGTCCACCCCGCTCGGCCAGCAGGGCAGGGCCCGGGAGGTCAGCGCCGGAGCCATCCGGCCCGAGAGCACCTTCTACGGGAACAGCCGGAACTGGCCCGAGGCGGAACCGAGCGCGGTCAACCGTGCGGGCAGCGGCCGGGACGCCCTGTGCAGCGTGCTGCGCGGCGTCGACGAGAAGAAGGGCACCACGACGCTCAGCACCTGGGCGGGCGAGGAGTACCCGGCCACCCTCCCCAACGGGGCCACCAGCGCCTACGTGACCCCCGGATCGGGTCTGCTCTTCCGCCAGGTCACAGGACGGGACACCGCATCCGGCGGCGTCTTCCTGGTGACCGACACCGGCCTGCGCTACGCGGTGCAGGCGAACACCGACAGCGGCCAGGACGAGTCCGAGATCGGCACGGACGGCCGCGAGGAGGATTCGGAACGCGGCGTCGGGGAGGGCAACCAGGCGCAGATCATGCTCGGTTACGAGGGCGCCCGGCCGGTGCCGGTGCCCGCCGCCTGGTCGGGGTTCCTGCCCACCGGGCCGAGGCTGAGCACGAACGCGGCGAAGCAGCCGCAGGGTTCCTGAGCCGGAGGAGCGCGAGATGACGGACACTCCGGCCACCACCACGCCCGCCCCGACGAGGCGGGCGGCGCTCCCCACGGCCGCGGCGATCGCCCTGGCGACGCTGGGCGCCGTCGCCGGTCCCCTGGCCTGGGCGCCGCCGGCCGCCGCGGACACCGGGCAGTGCACCTTCCCCGCCAAGCCCTTCGAGGGCAGGCCCTGGTCGCTGAAACGGGTGATCCTGGACCAGCTGTGGGAGAAGACGAAGGGCAAGGGCGTCAAGGTCGCGGTCATCGACACCGGAGTGGACGACGACCACCCCCAGCTGAGGGGCGCGGTCGACGCCGGACTGGGCATGAGCAACCTGCCCGCCCCGGAGAAGGACGAGTACGGCAACACCCCCGAGCCCCCCGCGAAGGACGGCACGGAGGACACCGTCGGCCACGGCACCAAGGTCGCGGGCATCATCGCCGCGCGCCCGGCCGAGAGCACCGGCTTCGTCGGCATCGCACCCGAGGCGACCATCATCCCCATCCAGCAGAACGACGCCGCCGGGAGGGGAAACACCGACAGCATGGCCGAGGCCATCGACCACGCGGTCGACGTCGGGGCGAAGGTCGTCAACATCTCGCAGGACACCACCAGGGCTCTCGAACCCAACTCGAGACTCGAGCAGGCGGTGAACCGCGCACTGGCCGAGGACGTCGTCATCGTCGCCTCGGCCGGCAACGACGGCCTGGGCGGCAACGTGAAGGAGACCTATCCGGCCTCTTACGAGGGCGTCATCGCCGTGGCCTCCTCCGACCGCAACAACGAGAGGGCGCCCTTCTCCCAGTCGGGCGACTTCGTGGACGTCGCCGCGCCCGGCGTCGACATGATCTCCACGGTTCCGGGCGGAGGCCACTGCGCCGACGACGGCACCAGCTTCTCGGCGCCCTACGTCGCGGGTGTGGCGGCCCTGCTCGTGGCCGAGCACCCGGACTGGGAACCGCACCACGTCGCGGCCCAGATCGCGCAGACCGCCGAGCGCTCCGTGCCCGGGCACGACCGCCATGTGGGCTGGGGCGTGGTCGACCCCGTCCGGGCGCTCACCGAGGACGACAGGCGCATCGAGAAGCCGGTGGCCCGTGAGGGCGTGGACCGGGCCGAACCGCCCACCCCGGCCCGGCTCCACCTCGGCGAGACCCCGCAGGAGCGCGACAGGCGTCTGGGCACCTACGCGGTGGTCGGCGGAGGCGTCCTGGTGTCGGTGATGGCCGGAGGCTCGCTGGTGTACCGGGACTGGCGGCGCAGACGGGGACCGGCCGAGAACCGCGCCCGCGGTGCAGGGACGCCCATGTGACGTGCCGGAGAACCGGCTTGCCTTCGTGTCACAGGCAGTGGCTAGAGTGATGGGGGCACGGATCGGGATGTGCGTTGGAGCAGGCGGAGGGGGAGCCTGATGGGGGTGCCGGCAGAGAAGCTCAGGGGTGAGCTCGAGTCGCTCAGGGATTTCAAGAACCGGGTCGACGGCATCCTCGAGGAGTTGGAGAGCTCGCCCGCCTCTCCCACGAAGGTGGGACAGCAGGAAGTGAAGCGTTCCTCCTTCGGGGGCGAGTTCGCCGAGGCCGACGGCGTCTACTCGCAGTACGCCCGGGTCCACACCCAGCTCACCAGGCTCTCCGGAGTCCTCGGCGACCAGATCGAGGCCATGCGCATCGCCGTCCACGGCGCCGACATCGGCTTCGGCAACCTGGAGGACGACCTGAAGCGGCGCTTCTGGGAGCTCCAGACCAGGGCCCACCAGTACCAGCAGAGGCAAGCGGCGAGTGGGCAACCGCCCAAGGACGAGGCCACCGGGGTCACCTACTGACGGGGGAGGTACGGCCGTGACCGACAAGAAGGACGGGCAGAACGGGCAGGACAGACCCGAGGAGCCGTTCGTCGCAGGGCAGCTCGTCATGACCGACCTCAAGCGGAGCGGCGCCCTCGTCCCGGTCGACCTGTTCGGAGGCACGGCCGCGCGCAACAGCGTCATGGGCACCACGGACTTCGAGAACAAGGATCTCGAAGAGATGTTCTCCCTGGTGGACGACGCCGACCCGGCCGACATCGAGAGCGCCGCCGACACGCTCTGGGACGCGGGCGGCAAGATCAGACAGATCGGCGACGACCTCAAGAAGCACATCGACAAGGTCGGCTGGGAGGGCGAGTTCGGGGACAGTTTCCGCGACTGGGGCCGGAAGCTGAGCAGGAACACCCTGCTCCTCGCGGATTTCACCGAGAGGGCCAGCACCCAGCTGAAGGCCGCCGGAGTCGGCCTGTCCATGGTGCGCGGCGGCATGCCCGAGCGCGACCCGGCGGTCATGGCCGCGCCGCGCCTGGAGAGCATCCCGCCCGAGGAGCGCGACGAGTCCAACGAGAAGTACAAGCTGGCCAGGAAGAAGGAGAACAACCGCCAGGAGGCCATCAACCAGATGAACCGCCTGGCCTCCTACTACAAGGTCTCGCACGACAACATGAAGGATCTGGAGGAACCGGAGTTCGGCCCGATGCCGAACGTCGGCATGCCGCCGGCGCCGCCGTACGAGGCTCCGATTCTCCCAGTGCGCGGGGGCGGTTCGACGATCGCCGGCGGCGGGGCCGGCGGAACGGCGGGATACGAGCAGATCGCCGATGCGAGATCATCTCTCCCAGGCTCGGGCGGGATCGAAGCCACTGGAGGAACACCCGCGGCCCAGGAACCCGTGGGCACGAACCTCAACACCGTCGCCCTCACGACACCTCCCACGTCCGCCGACACCGGTCCGCGTGCTCCGACCGCCCCGGCCGGGGGCGGCCCCGCCCTGCCCGGCCCCGTCCCCACTCCAGTCCACAGAGGAGGGGGAAACCTCAAGCAGGGAGGTGCTTCCAGGCTTCCGACCACACACACTCCGGGTCAGGGGGCTGCCCAAGCGGGCACGGGACGGGCCGGTAGCCCGTCCACCGTTCCGCCGGCGAGCAACACGAACCCCCGTCCGGTAACAGGCTCCGGCACTCCCACGGGAAGGGCGCCCACCGCGACGACACCGCCCATGGGGCGGGGCGGCAGCGGCATCTTCGGGGGCACTCCGCAGCAGGACGGTGGAACGTCCAACGGCCCGCGTCTCCCGCGTGGAACCGTGGTCGGAGCGGAACACGGCATGGCGGGGCGCTCCCCGGGGGGAGCCGCGGGCACGGGAGCGATCGGCTCGGGGACGGGCGGCGGCTCCACCGGGCGCAGGCCGGGTGCGGCGACCGGCGGCGGTGCCGTCGGAGCGCCCCGGAACGCTCCGGGCCAGGGCGGCGTGGTACGCCCTTTCACACCCGGCGGCTCCGGGCTGGCGAGAGGTGGCACAGGCGGAACGGGTGGGAACGGTCAGAACACGGCGGGCGGGGTGCCCCGCAGCGGAAGCACCAGCCCTCGTGAGGAGAACCGGAAGGACTCCCGCAGGCCCGACTACCTCACCGAGGACGAAGAGACCTGGCGGACGGGGCGCAACGGAATCGCCCCTCCGGTTATCGACTAACCCACGACAGAGAGCGGCGATGACGGCAGGACACGACCACGGCCACAGGTTGCCGTCGCGGCGTATGCGACGGTGCCTGCTCTCCGTACTGGCTGTAACCGGTGCATGGACCGTATGCCTTGTCGGGACGGCACCTGTGGCTCAGGCGGACGACGTCCGTTCGCAGCAGTGGTACCTGGACGCCATGCGGGCCGAGGAGATGTGGAAGGTCAGCACGGGCGAGGGCGTCAAGGTGGCTGTCATCGACAGCGGCGTCAACGACTCCACCGATGCTCTCCGGGGCCAGGTGCTGCCCGGGGAGGACATGACCGGGACTCCGGGGGAGGCTACCGACGACTACCTCGGCCATGGGACAGCCATGGCCGAGGTCATCGTTGGTACAGGGAAGAACGGCAGCGTCCGGGGGCTGGCTCCCGGTGCGAAAGTCATCCCGTACCGAATCCCGCTGAAGGGCCTCGACAGCAAGTCCAAAGCCGACGGTTATATGAAGGCGATCCGTGCGGCGGCCGACAGCGACGCCAAGATCATCAACATGTCCTTCGCGGGCCCGTACTACAACGCTGCCGGAGCCGAGGCCGTCGAGTATGCGCTGAGCAAGGGAAAGCTGCTCTTCGCGGGCGTCGGAAACGATGCGGAGAAAGGCAACAAGCCGATGTATCCGGCCTCTTACCCCGGCGTCGTCGGTGTGGGCGCCACCGATGAGAAGGGTGAGGTGACGGGCTTCTCCCAGCACGGCGTCAACGTGGACCTGTCCGCTCCTGGAAGCGAGATGCCCGGATGGTGTGACGAAAGCTTCCAGAAGTACTGCGTCAGAGATGGAGGCACCAGTTCGGCCACCGCCGTCGCCTCCGCCTCGGCGGCCCTGATCTGGGCGAAGAACCCGGACTGGACGGCCAATCAGGTTCTCCGTGTGCTGGTGGACACCGCCGGGCGCAAGGACCGGAAAGAGGGGGCCTCCAGCGTCTACATCGGATACGGTGCCGTCCGGCCCCGCATCCACCTCCTCGAGGGCAAGGGCGACCCCGGAGACCCGGACAGGAACCCGATCGAGGCCACGGAACCGACTCTCTCGCCCGAGGCGTCCTCCGCCGAGGGGGAGGGCGACGGCAAGAACGACCGGGACGGCGCCGGCGCGACGGACGAGGACCGGAAGGATCAGGGTGAGACCGCGGCCGCCGAGTCGGAGGGCGACGGCAGCCTGTGGATCTACCTGGGGGCGGGTGCCGCGGCGGCCATCGTGCTCGCCGGCGCGTCCGCCCTCGTGCGGAGGACGCTCCGCAGGACATGACGGGGGCTTGTGCACGGAGCACCCATGACGACCAGCCAGTGAACACCATCAACCCCATTCGAGGTGAACGGTATGTCCGGAGAAGGCGGCGGCGACTTCCAGTCAAATGATGCCGATCTCAAGTCGCTGATCGGCGAGGTCAACGACATGCAGGCCAAGCTCAAGAGCAAGATCTCCAACCTGAACGCCGTGGTCGACACGATCCAGGGCGCCTGGAAGGGTGACGCCGCGAGCTCCTACGACCGGCTCCAGCGGCAGACGAACGAGTACGCCCGGAAGCTGGACGGCAGGCTCCAGATGATCGAGGAGGCCCTCCAGGCGAGCAAGGACGGATTCACCGCCAACGAGATCGACCAGACGGAGAAGTTCAACCAGCTGGCGAAGGCGAGCCCGATCAGCGACTTCGCCGGTACGGGCATCACCCCGACCGTCAAGTAACGAGCCGTACAGAGAAGGTAGGGGCGATATGACCATCAAGATCACTTACGGCACCGTCGTCAGCGCGGCGGAGGATGTCCGCAACGCGGCCAAGGAGCTGACGAACCAGCTCAACGCGCTTGAGGACAAGGTGATGAAGGTCGTCAACACCTGGGACGGTGAGGCGAAGCAGGCCTTCAGGGCCAAGCACGCCGGCTGGAGCCAGGACGTCAGCGGCCTGAACGCCACACTCAACGCCATCGCCGACAACCTGGTCGAGTCGACCAACGGCTATCAGCGGACGGACCGCAAGGCGGCCCAGCGGTTCGAGTTCTGAAACCCTCGGACCCGCCGCGAACGCCCGGCGGGCGCCCGATGACCGGGCGCCCGCTCGTTCTCCACACGCTCCCGGCCGGTGAGCCTGAAGTCGCCGGGTCTCAGGGCTTGAGGTCGAACTCCCCGTCGCGCACTCCGAGGACGAAGGCCCGCCACTCGGCGGCGGTGTAGCGCAGCACGGTGCCGGGGTCCTTGGAGTTGCGCATGGCCACGGCGCCGCCCGGCAGATGGGCGATCTCCACCTTCTCGTCCTCCGGACCGCCGGGCGCGCTCTCCCACACGGCGTCGGAGATGTCCATCGCGTACAGCTCGTCCTTCTCCTGCTGAGTCCCCATCAGTGTCCTTCCTCGACGGACGCCGGCGACGGGAGCGTGCCCCGTGCCGCGCCGCGCCGCTGATCCGCGGTGCGGCGTCGGTGAACGTGAGGGGCACGGCGCGGCGCTCCGCGGCTCGCGGCCCCCGGGCAAGATAACAGTCCGGTATGTGTCCCGAGGGGCGTCCACGCAACCTCGGGACCACGGGGAACGCCGGTTCGAGCCGGCTCGCGGACACGTCCGGAGCCGACCGGGGGCCACTGTCCGGGCCGGGCCCCGGGAGGGGTCAGCTCGGAGGCAGCCAGCCCACCTGGACCAGCGGGGCCCCGCGCTTGCGGGAGACGAAGTGCCCCCGGCCGGGCGGCATCGGCCTACCGCGGACGTTGCCGAGGAGATCGCCCTCGCCGGGGTCGGCGGAGAGGACCACGCCCTGGGCACCGAGCTCCTTGATGCGCTGCGTGAACGGCTCGTAGGAGGCGCGGGAGGCCCCGGCGGAACTGCGGGCGATGATGAAGCAGACGCCGATGTCCCGGGCGAAGGGCAGGTGCTCGGCGAGCATCGCCAGCGGGTTGCCGCTGGAGGTGGAGACCAGCTCGTAGTCGTCGATGATCATGAACATCTTCGGGCCGTGCCACCAGCTGCGGTCGCGCAGCTGCTGCGGGGTGACGTCCTCCGGCGGGGTGCGCTTCTCCATCAGGTCCTTCATCGCGGCCATGTGCGTGTCCATGGCGTTGGACATGGCGGCGTACACGATGAGGTGGGAGTCGGGGATGTCGCCCAGCAGCGAGCGCCGGTAGTCGGCGACGACGATGCGCGCCTCGTCGGGCGTGTAGCGCTCGCAGATCTGTTTGGCCAGCAGACGCAGCAGCGCCGTCTTGCCCGACTCGCTCTCACCGAGGACCAGGAAGAACGGGTCGGTCTCGAAGTCGACGAAGACCGGCTGCAGGGTGTTCTCGTCGATACCGAAGGCGACGCCGTACCGCGGGTGGTCGCCGCCCGCGGGCAGCCTGTCGGCGGGCAGCTCGCGCGGCAGCAGCCGCACCGGCGGGGCCGCGGGGCCCTGCCAGGCGCCGGCCACCGCCCGGTTCAGCGCCGCGGTGGCGTCGGAGAGCTCCTCGTCGGAGGCGACGCCGTCGATGCGCGGCACCGCTGCCATGAAGTGCAGCTTCTCCGGCGTCTGGCCGCGCCCGGGGACGCCGGTGGGCACGTTCGCCGCGACCTTGCGGTCGAACTCCGAGTCCATGGTGTCGCCCAGCCGCAGTTCCAGCCGGTTCAGCAGCTGGTCCTTCAGGGCCGGGCGCACCTCCATGTAGCGGGAGGCCGCCACCACGACGTGGATGCCGTAGCCCAGACCGCGGGAGGCGATGTCGGTGACGACGGCCTCCAGCATCTCGTACTCCTGCTTGAAGGCGCCCCAGCCGTCGACGACCAGGAACACATCGCCCCACGGCTGGTCGGTGATCTCCCCGCGGGCCCGGCGGCGCCGGAAGGTGGCGATGGAGTCGACGCCGCCGGCCCGGAAGTACTCCTCGCGCTGGTTGAGCACGCCGGCGACCTCGGCCACGGTCCGCCGCACCCGTTCCGGGTCCAGCCGGGAGGCGATGCCGCCCACGTGCGGCAGGTCCTTCACGGCCGTCAGACCGCCGCCGCCGAAGTCCAGCCCGTAGAACTGGACCTCCTGCGGGGTGTGGGTGAGGGCGAAGGAGGCGATCAGGGTGCGCAGCACGGTGGACTTGCCCGACTGCGGGCCACCGACGACCAGCATGTGGCCCGCGGCGCCGGAGAAGTCGCGCAGCAGTGCCTCGCGCCGCTGCTCGAACGGCTTGTCCACCAGTCCCAGGGGCACCGTCAGCCGGCCCGCGTACTGGTAGTCCGGCTGGGTCAGGCCGCGGCCGGGGACCACAGCCAGACCGGGTAGCAGCTCGTCCAGCGGCGACGCCTGGTCCAGCGGCGGCAGCCACACCTGGTGGGCGGCCGGACCCTGGTTCTCCAGCCGCCGCACGACGACGTCCAGAACGGTGTCGGCCAGCGCGTCGTCGTCGGCCGGGGCGGCGGTCGCGGGGCCCGGGCCGGGCTCGGCGCGCCGGGGGGCGGGCACCGGCACCGGCCTGGCGGTGAAGAGCACCGGGCGGCGCTCGACGGGCAGCGGCCCCCCGGCGGCTCCGGCGGAGGCGGAGGCGGAGGCACCGGAGCGGTGGACGCCCGAGACGTAGGCGGCCTTGAAGCGGACCATCTCGTCGGTGCCGAACTTCAGATAACCCGAGCCGGGCACCGACGGCAGGTGGTAGGCGTCCGGCACGCCCAGCGCCGCGCGGGACTCGGCCGCCGAGAAGGTGCGCAGACCGATCCGGTACGACAGGTACGTCTCCAGGCCGCGCAGCCGGCCCTCCTCCAGGCGCTGCGAGGCCAGCAGCAGGTGCACGCCCAGCGAGCGGCCGATGCGGCCGATCTGGATGAACATGTCGATGAAGTCCGGCTTGGCCGTCAGCAGTTCACTGAACTCGTCGATGACCAGCACCAGCGAGGGCAGCGGGATCAGCGGGGCGCCCGCGGCCCGGGCCCGCTCGTAGTCGTGGATGTTGGCGTAGTTGCCGGCGTCGCGCAGCAACTCCTGGCGGCGGTTGAGCTCGCCGCGGATGGAGTCGCCCATGCGGTCCACCAGCGAGAGGTCGTCCGCCAGGTTGGTGATGACGGCCGCCACGTGCGGCATCTGCGACATCCCGGCGAAGGTCGCGCCGCCCTTGAAGTCGGCCAGCACGAAGTTCAGCGTCTCCGAGGAGTGCGTGACCGCCAGGCCCAGGACCAGGGTGCGCAGCAGCTCCGACTTGCCCGAGCCGGTCGCGCCCACGCACAGACCGTGCGGGCCCATGCCGTCCTGTGCGGCCTCCTTCAGGTCCAGCATGACCGGCTGGCCGGCCTCGCCCACACCGATGGGCACGCGCAGCCGCTCGGCGGTCGACCTGGGACGCCAGGTGCGCCGTACGTCGACCGAGGCGGCGTCGCCCAGGTTCAGCAGGTCGGTGAACTCCAGGTTCGCCAGCAGCGGTTCGTCGTCGTCACCGCCCGTGCCCATGCGCAGCGGGGCGAGCTGGCGGGCCAGCGCCTCGGTGGCCTCCAGGGAGAGGAGGTCGGGCCGCCCCCGGTACACCGCGCCGTGCGCGGACTCCAGGCGCAGTTCGCCGGGGCGCACGACCACGGACAGGCCGCCGCGCGGGCTGCCGATGTCGCCGGGCACGACCTCGATCACGGTCACCCCCTGCAGCCCCTCGGCGGCGGCCAGCATCGACTCCGGAGGCACCACGGAACCACCGTCCAGCACGATCACCACGTGCGGCTGGTCCAGCAGTGGCGGGGCGGAGGGGTTGAAGCGGGGGCGGCCCTCCAGCTTCGCGCCCAGCAGGTGCTCCAGACCCGGGACATCGCCCGTGATGAGCCGTCCGCTGCCCGCGCCGTCGGTGACGCCGGAGACCTGCGCGTGGGGCAGCCACTTGGCCCACTCCCAGCGTTCGGCGCCGTCTCGTCCGGTCACCACGCCGACCAGCAGGTCCTCGGGGGAGTGCAGGGCGACCAGGGAGGCGACCATGGCGCGGACGCCGCCGTGCACCGAGTCCGGCTCGCCGCTCACCGTCAGGTGGTAGAAGGCGCGCAGGGACACGGCCATCGGCAGGTCCGCGACGGTGCCCTGCGTCTGGAGGAACTGGTGCATCGCACCGGCCGTCAGCGGCTCAAGCTCGTCCACCGGCGCCGTTTCCGGAGCCACCAGCGCGGTGGCGAGCCGCTGCTCGCCCAGACCGACTCGTACGTGCACGAAGTCGTCGTCGCTCGCGCGCCGCTCCCACACCCGGCTGGGCGCCTCCCCGGCGAAGCGCGGTGAGGACTCGGCGACCAGTGCCCACAGCTGGTCCGGGGAGGGGTGCAGGTAGTACTGCGCGTCCCGCTGCATGCGCGCCGTCCTGCGGACCCTGCGCCTGGTCTGCGCCAGGTACTTGAGGTAGTCGCGGCGCATCTGGGCCATCTCGCCCTGCGTGCCCCGCCGGAACCGCACGATGGTGGCGACGAGCATGGCCACGGTGGACGCGATCATGATCACGCCCATGATGCGCATGAAGGGATGCGCGTTCGGCATGAAGAAGAAGACCACCGAACCACCCATGCCCAGCATCGGAAGAAGCTGGAACAGCACGCCCTCCTGCTGCCCGCGCGGGAGTTCGGGCGGCGGTTCGAGCCTCAGATCCTCGCCGGGCACGCTGGGCGGGAGCACCCGCGGCGGACGCTTGACGACGATCTGGCTCACGGAAGCATCAATCCCTCGGACAGAGCGGGACGGTGGTGTGCCTGCCGACGCCCCCGTGGCGACGGACCCCGTCCGCGCGGGGCGATACTACTGGCAGCCGGCGGCACCGGAGGGCGGTAGGGTTGCGCGCGGCGTACGCGCGGCCCGAGCGGCCGGCCAGGGGCGAAAGACCGCGGCAGAACGCGGGATTCCCGCAAAGGGGCCGTACGCATCGTGTGGAGCCAGTGAGCCAGCGAGCAGCCCACGAGGGGGATCTCAAGGTGAGTACGACTGCACCGGCAGCCGCCACCGGCTTCTGCCGGATCACCATCGTCGCGCCCGACAGCCGCATCGATGTGGCCCTCCCCGAGGACATCCCGGTCGCCGACCTGCACCCCGAGATCCTCCGCCTCAGCGGCCAGGTCTCCGCCGAGGGCGCCCCCGTCGGCTACCACCTGGTGCGCCGGGACGGCGGCGTGCTCGACAGCGCCCGTTCCCTGGCCGCCCAGCAGGTCCTGGACGGCGAGGTCCTCAGCCTCCGCCCGTTCGCCGAGTCGCTGCCCCCGGCCGTCTTCGACGACGTCTCCGACGCTGTGGCCTCCGCGGTCTCGAAGGACCGCAGGATGTGGAGCGACGACCTGATGCGCGTCGCCGGGCTGGTCGGCGGCGTGGTGCTGATGTCGCTCATGGCCTTCGTGCTGTGGTTCGCCGACCCGGTACGCCACGACATGCACGGTCTGCCGGGCGTCCTCGCCGCCGTGGCCGGAGTGCTGCTGATCGCCTTCTCGGCGGTACGGGCCCGGGTGTACGACGACCGGCCCTCCGCGACGGCGCTCGGGCTGGCCTCCCTGCCGCACGTGATGATCGCCGGATCCGGGCTGCTGCCCCTGGCGGACGGCGCCGGCATCGGCAGGCTGCAGTTCCTGCTCGGATGTGTGGCGGTCCTGGTCGCCTCCGTCGCCCTGATCGCCGCCGCACCCGGCGGGGACGGTCCGTTCGTCGCCGCCGCCTTCGCCTCCGCCGTCGGGACCCTGGCCACCTTCACCGCCATCCTCACCGAGCTGAGCCCGGTGCAGACCGCGGCCGTGTGCGTTCCCGTGGCGATCGGCGCCATCGCCTTCCTGCCCGGTCTCTCCGCCCGTTTCGCCCGGCTGCCCATCGGCTACAACGCGCCGCGCACCGGCTCCGTGCGCTACGACGAGGACCCCGACGCAGCCCCCGACACCGCGGGCCCCGTCGACGCGGACCGCGTCGCGGCCCAGGCCCGCCGCGGCCACGAGACGCTGCTCGGCCTCGTCGGCGGCTGCGCGGCCGTCACCGTCGCCTCGGCGGCCGTCCTGGGCTTCTCCGGCTCCGGCTGGGGCCAGCTCCTCGCCTTGGCCGCCGGGCTGGCGGCGTTGACACGCGCACGCCTGTTCCGCTACACCGCCCAGGTCGCCTGCGCCCTCGCCGCGGGCCTGGCCGCCCTGGCCCTCCTCGCGCTCGGCCTGGCCCTCAACCCGCCCGCCGACCTGGTGGGCGAACTGCTGGCCGGGGACGGCGGCCCACTGGGCCTGCGCACCGTCTGGCTGTCGGCCGCCCTGGCCGGCGCGGCGGCACTGGCCACGGCCATCGGCCTGGTCGTGCCGCGGCGCGGCGTCACCCCGTTCTGGGGCCGGTTCCTCGACTTCGCCGAGGGCTTCGTCCTGCTGTCGCTGATCCCGCTGTGCCTGGCGGTGCTGGACGCCTACTCCGCCGCACGGAGCATGACCGGCTGAGGCGGGCCTCCCGGCCGCCCCGGGGGTTCCGGCGGCGACCTGCGGTGAGCGGTCCGTCGCACGGCTGGTAGGGTTGTCGGCGGCCGTTTGTGTACGCGCCTTCCGGTGACCACCTGGAGGCAGCGCCCAGCGGACCCCGCCTCCCGAGTCCTGAAAGATCCCCTGCGCGGAAGACCAGGGGCACTCGGTGGCCTCGAAGAAGAAACCAAGGAGTATCGCGTGCCGCTCGACGCCGCTACGAAGAAGCAGATCATGGCCGAGTTCGCCACCAAGGAGGGGGACACCGGCTCCCCCGAGGTCCAGGTCGCGATGCTCACCCGCCGCATCTCGGACCTCACCGAGCACCTGAAGACCCACAAGCACGACCACCACTCCCGCCGGGGTCTGCTGCTCCTGGTCGGCCAGCGCCGCCGCCTGCTGCAGTACCTGGCGAAGAAGGACATCCAGCGCTTCCGTGCGCTGGTCGAGCGCCTGGGCATCCGCCGCGGTGCGGCCGGCGCCCGGTAGTACGCCGTGAGAGGGAGCGGTTCCCGGCAGGGGAACCGCTCCCTTCGCCGTACTCGCGGCACCTCACAGGCACTCACGGAGACCGGAAGCTTTGTAGTCTGGTCCTACGACGACATGTGAAAACGAGGCGGAGCGCCTTCACGCCGCCGGTCCTCGGTAGTGGCCCCCGGGCGAAAACACCCCGGGAGCTTCGATCGAAGACCGGCCCCTACGGGAAGACGCTCCACCACCACCGTCCGCGCCACACGGGCACGGACGCAGACGAGGAGAATTCCCTGGT
This sequence comes from Streptomyces sp. ATLC9, assembly GCF_057196705.1. NCBI lineage: Bacteria > Bacillati > Actinomycetota > Actinomycetes > Kitasatosporales > Streptomycetaceae > Streptomyces > Streptomyces sp. ATLC9. The sequence continues at coordinate 24,349 of NZ_JBXUOY010000020.1, forward strand.
GGAGAACGAGACCCACTACGCCGAGGCCGTCATCGACAACGGATCCTTCGGCACCCGCACCATCCGCTTCGAGACGGGCCGCCTGGCCCGCCAGGCCGCGGGCTCGGCCGTGGCCTACCTGGACGACGACACCATGGTGCTGTCGGCCACCACCGCCTCGAAGCACCCCAAGGAACAGCTGGACTTCTTCCCCCTGACGGTCGACGTCGAGGAGCGGATGTACGCCGCGGGCAAGATCCCCGGCTCCTTCTTCCGCCGCGAGGGCCGCCCCAGCGAGGACGCGATCCTCACCTGCCGCCTGATCGACCGCCCGCTGCGCCCGTCCTTCAAGAAGGGCCTGCGCAACGAGATCCAGATCGTCGAGACGATCCTCGCGCTCAACCCCGACCACCTCTACGACGTGGTCGCCATCAACGCCGCCTCCTGCTCCACCCAGCTGGCCGGACTGCCCTTCTCCGGCCCGATCGGCGGCACCCGCGTCGCCCTGATCCGCGGCCAGTGGGTGGCCTTCCCCACCCACAGCGAGCTGGAGGAGGCCGTCTTCGACATGGTCGTCGCCGGCCGTGTCCTGCCCGACGGCGACGTGGCGATCATGATGGTCGAGGCCGAGGCCACCGAGAAGACCGTCGAACTGGTCAAGGGGGGCGCCGAGGCGCCGACCGAGGAGCTCGTCGCCGCCGGTCTGGAGGCCGCCAAGCCCTTCATCAAGGCTCTGTGCAAGGCCCAGTCGGACCTGGCCGCCAAGGCCGCCAAGCCGGTCGGCGAGTTCCCGATCTACCTGGACTACCAGGACGACGTGTACGAGGCGCTGGAGGCGGCCGTCCGCGACGAGCTGTCCCGGGCGCTGACCATCGCCGGCAAGCAGGAGCGCGAGAGCGAGCTCGACCGCGTCAAGGCGCTGGCCGCCGAGAAGCTGCTGCCGCAGTTCGAGGGGCGCGAGAAGGAGATCTCCGCGGCGTACCGCTCGCTGACCAAGGCACTGGTCCGCGAGCGCGTCATCAAGGAGAAGAAGCGCATCGACGGCCGCGGACTGACCGACATCCGCACCCTGGCCGCCGAGGTCGAGGCGATCCCGCGGGTCCACGGCTCGGCGCTGTTCGAGCGCGGCGAGACCCAGATCCTGGGCGTCACCACCCTCAACATGCTCCGCATGGAGCAGCAGCTCGACACCCTCTCGCCGGTGACGCGCAAGCGCTACATGCACAACTACAACTTCCCGCCGTACTCCACCGGCGAGACCGGCCGCGTCGGCTCCCCCAAGCGCCGCGAGATCGGTCACGGAGCGCTGGCCGAGCGGGCGATCGTCCCGGTGCTGCCCACCCGCGAGGAGTTCCCGTACGCCATCCGCCAGGTCTCCGAGGCGCTGGGTTCCAACGGCTCGACGTCCATGGGCTCGGTGTGCGCCTCCACCATGTCGCTGCTGAACGCCGGCGTGCCGCTCAAGGCGCCGGTCGCCGGCATCGCCATGGGCCTGATCTCCCAGGAGATCGAGGGCGAGACCCACTACGTCACCCTCACCGACATCCTCGGTGCGGAGGACGCCTTCGGCGACATGGACTTCAAGGTCGCCGGCACCCGCCAGTTCGTCACCGCCCTCCAGCTCGACACCAAGCTGGACGGCATCCCGGCCTCCGTGCTGGCCGCGGCCCTCAAGCAGGCCCGCGACGCCCGTCTGCACATCCTGGACGTGATGAGCGAGGCCATCGACGTCCCGGACGAGATGTCCCCCAACGCGCCGCGGATCATCACCGTGAAGATCCCGGTTGACAAGATCGGCGAGGTCATCGGCCCCAAGGGCAAGATGATCAACCAGATCCAGGAGGACACCGGCGCCGACATCACCATCGAGGACGACGGCACCATCTACATCGGCGCCGCCGACGGTCCGGCCGCCGAGGCGGCCCGCGCCACCATCAACGGCATCGCCAACCCGACGATGCCCGAGGTCGGCGAGCGCTACCTGGGCACGGTCGTGAAGACCACCACCTTCGGAGCCTTCGTCTCCCTGCTCCCGGGCAAGGACGGCCTGCTGCACATCTCGCAGATCCGCAAGCTCGCCGGCGGCAAGCGCGTGGAGAACGTCGAGGACGTGCTGGGAGTCGGCCAGAAGGTCCAGGTCGAGATCGCCGAGATCGACCAGCGCGGCAAGCTGTCGCTGATCCCGGTCCTCGAGGAGGACGAGAAGGAAGGCGCCGAGACCACCGACGCGAAGGACACCGCGACCAAGTGACGCGCACGCCCCGTACGACGGCCCGCCCCACCGCCCCGGTGGGGCGGGCCGTCGCCCGTCCCCATCACCCCGCCCGCCCGGCCGCAGGCCCCGTGCCCGGACCCGCCTCCGGACGCTGGTCCCCGTCCACCGCCACCACCGGGAACGGCGCGGGCACCGTCCGCAGAACCGTGCTCCCCGGCGGCCTGCGGGTCGTCACCGAGTCGGTGCCGACCGTCCGCTCCGCCACCTTCGGCATCTGGGCGCGGGTCGGATCCCGTGACGAGACGCCCACGCTCAACGGTGCCACCCACTACCTGGAGCACCTGCTCTTCAAGGGAACCGGACGGCGCAGCGCCCTGGACATCTCCGCGGAGATCGACGCGGTCGGCGGTGAGATGAACGCCTTCACGGCGAAGGAGTTCACCTGCTACTACGCCCGGGTCCTGGACACCGACCTGCCGCTGGCGGTCGACGTCGTCTGCGACATGCTGACCGGCTCGCTGATCCGCTCCGAGGACGTCGACGCCGAGCGCAACGTCGTCCTGGAGGAGATCGCCATGACCGAGGACGACCCCGGGGACTGCGTCCACGACCTGTTCGCCAGAACCATGCTCGGCGACACCCCGCTGGGCCGCCCGGTCCTGGGCACCACCGACACCATCAACGCCCTCACCCGCGACCAGATCGCGCGCTTCTACCGCCGGCACTACGACCCCACCCACCTGGTCGTCGCCGCCGCCGGCAACCTCGACCACGACACGGTCGTACGCCAGGTGCGTGAGGCCTTCGAACGCGCGGGCGCCCTGGGCCGCACCGACGCCGAGCCCGTCGCCCCCCGGGGCGGCTCGCGCCGCATTCGCACCGCGGGCCGCGTCGACCTGCTGGACCGCGCCACCGAGCAGGCGCACGTCATCCTCGGCATGCCCGGACTGTCCCGCACCGACGAGCGCCGCTGGGCGCTCGGAGTGCTCAGCGCGGCCCTGGGCGGCGGCATGAGCTCCCGGCTGTTCCAGGAGGTGCGCGAGAAGCGCGGACTGGCCTACAGCGTGTACTCCTACACCTCCGGTTTCGCCGACTGCGGCCTGTTCGGCGTGTACGTGGGCTGCCGCCCCAACCTGGTCCACGACGTACTGAAGATCTGCCGCGACGAGCTCGACCACGTCGCCTCGCACGGCCTGGGGGACGAGGAGCTGCGCCGCGCCGTCGGACAGGTCTCCGGCTCCACGGTCATGGGCCTGGAGGACACCGGCGCGCTGATGAACCACATCGGCAAGGGCGAGCTGTGCTGGGGCGAGCAGCTGTCGGTCGACGGGATGCTCGCGAAGATCGCGTCCGTCACCCCCGACGACATCCGCTCGGTGGCCCGCGAGATCCTGGGATGGCGGCCCTCGCTGTCGGTCATCGGACCGCTGACCGACCGGCAGGGCGCCCGCCTGGACGAAGCCGTCGCCTGACCACGGGCCCGCCCGACCGAAGGCCCGCCGGTCCGCCCGACCCGGGCCCCGCCAGGGGCCCGTACCCGTGAAAGGGAACACGCACATGAGCAAGCTCCGCGTAGCAGTCCTCGGCGCCAAGGGCCGTATCGGCTCCGAGGCCGCCCGCTCCGTGGAGGGCGCCGACGACATGGAGCTCGTCGCCGCCCTGGACAAGGACGACTCCCTGGAGGCCCTCACCGAGGCGGGCGCCCAGGTCGCGGTGGACCTGACGCACCCCGAGGCGGTGATGGGCAACCTGGAGTTCTGCGCCGGCCACGGAATCCACGGCGTCGTCGGCACCACCGGCTGGACCGACGAGCGCTTCGGAAGGCTGCGCGCCTGGCTGGAGGCGTCCCCCGGCACCGGAGTGCTGGTCGCGCCGAACTTCTCCATCGGCGCCGTGCTGACCATGCGCTTCGCCCGGCAGGCCGCCCGCTTCTTCGAGTCCGCCGAGGTCGTCGAGCTGCACCACCCCGACAAGGCCGACGCGCCCTCCGGCACCGCCACCCGCACCGCCCGGCTCATCGCCGAGGCGAGGGCCGAGGCGGGCTGCCCGGCCCAGCCGGACGCCACCACCTCGGCCCTCGACGGCGCCCGCGGCGCGGACGTGGACGGAGTTCCGGTGCACTCGGTGCGGTTGCGCGGGCTGCTGGCGCACCAGGAGGTGCTTTTCGGCGACACCGGTGAGACCCTCACCATCCGCCACGACTCGCTGCACCACAGCAGCTTCATGCCCGGCATCCTGCTGGGAGTGCGCCGGGTGACCGGCACCCCCGGCCTCACCGTGGGGCTGGAGCATTTCATGGACCTGGACTGAGACCCATGGGCGGAAAGATCACTTACGTCTTCCTCGCCGTCTCACTGGTCGTCGTCTTCGCGGTGGCGGCCCTGGAGGGCGTACTGCTGCTGAGGACGGGTGAGCCGGCCGCGATGGGGATGGGGGTCGTCGCCTTCGTCCTGCCGTGCGTCGGGGCCTGGTTCCTGTGGCACAACACCCGCTTCGCGCGGAACGCGGGCCGTCTGGCGCGTGAGCTGGAGGCCGAGGAAGGGCTGCCGCAGGACGGGCCCGCGCGGACGGCGGGCGGGCGCGTGGACAAGGCTTCGGCGGACGAGGTCTTCGCCCGGCGCAAGGAGGAGGCCGAGGCCGCCCCGGACGACTGGCGCTGCTGGTTCCGGCTGGCCGTGGCCTACCACGACGCCCGGGACACCCCACGGGCCCGCAAGGCCATGCAGCGGGCCATCGCGCTGCACGACGGCGGGCCCGTGCGGGAGACGGCGGCCTGAACGGCGCCGCGGCCACCCCGGGCCCGCCGGATCGCCGGATCGCCGCGGGCTAGGGGCGGCGGTTCTCCGCGGCCCAGCCCTCCACCACGTCCGCCGCCTGGTCGAAGGAACCGGGGCGGGAGAGGAAGTCGGCGTTGTGGTCGGTCAGCACCGGCCTCAGCGCCTCGCCGCGCCGCGGTTCGACGAGCAGGGCCTGACCCTGCACGGTCCGCGGCATGCCCAGCCACTTCACCGGCTGCTGCACGGTCCGCACGGCCGAGATGTTCCGCCAGGGCAGCGTCGTGGTCGAGAACAGGCTCACCTGGCGTATCCCGCGGGCGCTGACCCACACACCCATCCGCAGCAGCCGCAGTGCGTACGCGATCACCAGGGCCGCGGCGAGCAGGCACACGGCCGCCTCCGCGGCGGAGCCCGCCATGGCGATGATCAGGGTGGACATCAGTACGTAGGCGGCGAGCAGCAGTGTCAGCGCCGCTCCGGCGACCCGCCAGGGTCCCGGCCGGTACGGTCGCCGCCATCTCTCCCGCTCCTCGTACGGCAGCGGTTCGTCGGAGGCGGTGGCGTCCAGTTCGCCGTCGGCCGTCAGGAAGTGCAGTGGCACGGAATCCTCGCTCACGGACACAGTGGGTGGGGCCTGTGAGCGAGGAGATTATCAGCGGCTCTCGGCGGCGCTCGGGTGGTCCGGCCCGCCGTCCTGCGGTTGAGGGGTCTCAAGGGCCGGCACTCCCAGGAGCAGGGACCCCACGAGCCCGGCGACCGCGACCACCCCGAGCAGCACGCGACCGGCCATGTCCGTCCTCGACGGGCGGCGGCGCGGGGGAGTGACGTTACTGCGGAAGTGTCCGGACTCGGCGACGAAGGCGAAGGGGACGGACTCCTCGCGGCGGACCATCTGCTGCTCCTCGGAAGGTGATCTGCACTGCCACGGGTAGAACGTCCGGACGTCCGGGTAAGTGCCCGTTTTCTGATGCTTGCGGGAGGATATCAGCGACCGGGGTCGCCGCCGTGCGGACGGGAGCGCGCCGGGGCGAGGTCGATCCGGTGGCCGTCGCCGCCATAGGCTGTGCGCCGCCCCGACTTCCCGCGTGGCACGACCGAAAGGATTCCCCGGTGTCCGACGCCCCCGACATCCGCTTCCGCAGTGACATGACCGTCGAGCTGGTCAAACACTCGGCCGCAGACACCGATGTGCTGTGGGCGGCGCGGGTCTCCACCGCGGGTGAGCAGTCCCTGGAGGAACTGGAGAAGGACCCGCAGCGCTCCAGGGGACTGATCAACTTCCTGATGCGCGACCGGCACGGCAGCCCGTTCGAGCACAACTCGATGACCTTCTTCATCAGCGCGCCGCTGTTCGTCTTCCGCGAGTTCCATCGCCACAGGGCCGGCTGGAGCTACAACGAGGAGAGCGGCAGGTACCGGGAGCTGGAGCCCGTCTTCTACGTGCCGGACGCCTCCCGCAAGCTGGTGCAGGAGGGACGCCCGGGCAAGTACCGGTTCGTCGAGGGCACGGCCGAGCAGCACCGGGGCGCCGTCCGGGCCCTCGAGGACAGCTACCACCGCTCCTACGAGGCGTACCAGGAGATGCTGGGCGCCGGAATCGCCCGCGAGGTCGCCCGTGCGGCCCTTCCGGTCGGCCTCTACTCCTCGATGTACGCCACCTGCAACGCCCGGTCGCTGATGCATTTCCTGGGGCTGCGGACCCGGCACGAGCTGGCGAGGGTGCCCTCCTTCCCGCAGCGGGAGATCGAGATGGTCGCCGAGCGGATGGAGGCGCACTGGGCCGGTCTCATGCCGCTGACACACGAGGCGTTCAACGCCAACGGGCGAGTCGCTCCATAGGACAGACACCTGACCCTTTTGCCCGAATTGCGGCTTTTGGGGATTTTCGTCTACGCTTTTTCCATGGACCCGGCACTGTCTGAACCCCCGAGCGGACAGTGCCGGGCTCCTCAACCGCCTCCCGAGGGCACATCGGGCCTCAGGCTGCGAGTAGCGTGGGACCCATGGCTCCGACCTCCACACCGCAGACGCCCTTCGGGCGGGTCCTGACCGCGATGGTCACGCCGTTCACCGCGGACGGCGATCTCGACCTCGACGGCGCGCAGCAGCTCGCCGCCCACCTGGTGGACGCCGGCAACGACGGCATCGTCGTCAACGGCACCACCGGTGAGTCCCCGACCACCAGCGATGCGGAGAAAGCGCAGCTCGTGCGGGCCGTGGCCGAGGCGGTCGGAGACCGCGCACACGTCGTCGCCGGAGCCGGCACCAACGACACCCGGCACAGCCTGGAACTGGCCCGTGCGGCCGAGCGGGCCGGCGCCCACGGCCTGCTGGCCGTCACGCCGTACTACAGCAAGCCTCCGCAGGAGGGGCTGTACCGGCACTTCACCACCATCGCCGACGCCACCGGCCTGCCGGTCATGCTCTACGACATTCCCGGCCGCAGCGGCGTCCCGATCAACACCGAGACCATCGTCCGGCTGGCCGAGCACCCCAGGATCGTCGCCAACAAGGACGCCAAGGGCGATCTGGGGCGTGCGAGCTGGGCCATCGCCACCAGCGGACTCGCCTGGTACAGCGGTGACGACATGCTCAACCTCCCGCTGCTGTCCGTCGGCGCGGTCGGCTTCGTCTCGGTCGTCGGCCATGTGGTCGCCCCGGAGCTGCGGGCCCTGCTGGACGCCCACCTCGGCGGCGACGTCACCAAGGCGACGGAGATCCACCAGAAGCTGCTGCCCGTCTTCACCGGTATGTTCCGAACTCAGGGCGTGATCACCAGCAAGGCAGCGCTCACGCTCCGGGGGCTGCCCGCGGGCCCTCTGCGCATGCCGCTCGTCGAGCTGACCCCGGAGGAGACCCAGCAGCTCAAGCGCGATCTCGCCGCCGGCGGGGTACAGCTCTGAAACAGACTTCACAACTGGATACCGACCAACAACTGCAAGTGCACGACGATCGCGCGCCACGTGCCCCCAGGGTGCGTGGCGCGCGTGGTGAGGAGAGACTTTTGAGCCACCCGCATCCCGAACTCGGCCCACCGCCGCCACTGCCCGAGGGCGGTCTGCGCATCACCCCGCTGGGCGGTCTCGGCGAGATCGGCCGCAACATGACCGTCTTCGAGTACGGCGGCCGACTGCTCATCGTCGACTGCGGTGTGCTCTTCCCCGAGGAGGAGCAGCCCGGAGTAGACCTGATCCTTCCCGACTTCAGCTCGGTGCGGGACCGGCTGGACGACATCGACGGCATCGTCCTGACCCATGGCCACGAGGACCACATCGGCGGCGTGCCGTACCTGCTGCGCGAGAAGCCGGACATCCCGCTGATCGGTTCCAAACTGACCCTGGCTCTGATCGAGGCCAAGCTTCAGGAACACCGCATCCGCCCCTACACCCTCGAGGTGACCGAGGGCGACCGCGAGCACATCGGCCCGTTCGACTGCGAGTTCGTGGCGGTCAACCACTCCATCCCGGACGCCCTTGCCGTCGCCGTCCGCACCCCGGCGGGCATGGCCGTGCACACCGGCGACTTCAAGATGGACCAGCTTCCGCTGGACCGCCGCCTCACCGACCTGCGAGCCTTCGCGCGCCTGGGCGAGGAGGGCATCGACCTGCTGCTGTCGGACTCCACCAACGCGGAGGTGCCGGGCTTCACCCCGCACGAGCGCGACATCTCCCAAGTGCTGCGCCAGGTGTTCGCCGGTGCGCAGAGGCGCATCATCGTGGCGAGCTTCGCCAGTCACGTCCACCGCATCCAGCAGATCCTCGACGCGGCCCACGAGTACGGCCGCCGTGTCGCCTTCGTCGGCCGCTCGATGGTCCGCAACATGGGCATCGCCCGGGACCTGGGCTACCTCAGGGTGCCCGCGGGGCTCGTCGTGGACGTCAGGACGCTGGACGACCTGCCGGATGACGAGGTGGTGCTCGTCTGCACCGGGTCGCAGGGCGAGCCGATGGCCGCGCTGTCGCGGATGGCCAACCGGGACCACCAGATCCGCATCGTTCCCGGAGACACGGTGATCCTGGCCTCCTCGCTGATCCCGGGCAACGAGAACGCGGTCTACCGGGTGATCAACGGACTGACCCGCTGGGGCGCCAACGTCGTCCACAAGGGCAACGCCAAGGTCCACGTCTCCGGCCACGCCTCGGCCGGTGAACTGCTCTACTTCTACAACATCTGCCGGCCGAAGAACCTGATGCCGGTCCACGGCGAGTGGCGTCATCTGCGCGCCAACGCGGAGCTGGGCGCGCAGACCGGCGTGCCCAAGGACCACATCGTGATCGCCGAGGACGGTGTGGTGGTCGACCTGGTCGACGGCAGGGCCAAGATCGCAGGGAAGGTCCAGGCAGGCTATGTCTACGTCGACGGCCTGTCGGTCGGCGACGTCACCGAGTCATCGCTGAAGGACCGCCGGATCCTGGGCGAGGAGGGGATCATCTCGATCTTCGTCGTGGTGGACAGCACCACCGGCAAGATCACAGGAGGCCCGCACATCCAGTCCAGGGGGTCAGGCATCGACGACAAGGACTTCGAGTCGGTGATCCCCAAGATCGACGAAGTCCTGGCCAAATCGGCACAGGACGGCATCTCCGAGCCGCACCAGGTGCAGCAGCTCGTCCGCCGCGTGGTCGGCAGGTGGGTGTCGGACAACTACCGCCGCCGGCCCATGATCCTCCCCGTGGTCGTCGAGGTCTGAGGCCCAACCGGGGGGGGGGGGGGGGGGGGGGGGGGGGGGGGGGGGGGGGGGGGGGGGGGGGGGGGGGGGGGGGGGGGGGGG
>NZ_JBXUOY010000021.1:0-34000 GCF_057196705.1 Streptomyces sp. ATLC9
CCGCAGGGCGGCCGGGCTGCGGGAGCGGCTGGACGCGCTGGAACCGCCCGCCGGACGCGCCGGGGCCGGTTCGCCGGACGAATCCGGCGGGCCCGGCGGCGAGCCGCTGGCCGAGGTCTCCTCGCTGTCCGTGCGCCGTGGCCGGATCACCGCCCTGGAGAAGGTGGACCTGACGGTGCGGCCGGGCGAGACGGTCGCGCTGATGGGCCGCAACGGCGCGGGCAAGTCCACCCTGCTGAACACCCTGGTCGGCATGTACGAGCCCGTGCGCGGCACCGTGCGCCTGGGCGGCGCGTCCGGTGCCGTGCCGCACCGCACCCGGCCCTCCGAACTGCTGCGCCGCGTCGGGCTGGTGCCGCAGGACCCGCGCGACCTGCTGTACGCGGACACCGTCGCCGCCGAGTGCGCCGGCGCGGACCGCGACGCGGGCGCCGGGGCGGGCACCTGCCGCGCCCTGGTCTCCGCCCTGTTGCCGGACGTCCACGACGGCACCCATCCGCGCGATCTGTCCGAGGGCCAGCGCCTGGCCCTGGCGCTCGCCGTCGTCCTCACCGCCTCCCCTCCCCTGCTGCTCCTGGACGAGCCGACACGCGGCCTGGACTACGCGGCCAAGGAGCGGCTGACCGGTGTACTGCGCGCGCTGGCGGACGAGGGCCACGCCGTCGTCCTGGCCACCCACGACGTGGAACTCGCCGCCGAACTCGCCCGCAGGGTGGTGATCCTGGCCGACGGCGAGGTCGTCGCGGACGGCCCGAGCGCCGAGGTCGTCACCTCCTCCCCCGCCTTCGCCCCGCAGACCGCGAAGGTCCTCGCCCCCCGGCGCTGGCTCACGGTCGGCCAGGTGCGGGCCGCGCTGGAGGAAGCGGGGGTGGGCGTGTGACCGGCACGCCGGGCGCCGCCGGCCCCGGGCGGAGCGGACAGGCCGACCGCCAGGTGCGCGCCGTGCGGATCGGGCCGCGCTCCGCCGCTGCCCTGGGCATCGTCTCGGCCGTCGGCGTGGCGGCCTTCGGCTGGCCGCTGCTGGCCGACTCCGCCTCCGGACTGGCCCACTCCGGGGACGCGCCCTGGCTGTTCGCCGCGCTGCTGCCGTTGCTGCTGGCCGTGGCGGTGGCGGCCGTCGCCGACACCGGGCTGGACGCCAAGGCCGTCGCGATGCTCGGCGTGCTGGCCGCCGCGGGCGCCGCGCTGCGCCCGCTGGGGGCGGGCACGGCGGGCCTGGAACCGATGTTCTTCCTGATGGTGCTCTCCGGCCGGGTGCTGGGGCCGGGCTTCGGGTTCGTCCTGGGCGCGGTGTCGATGTTCGCCTCGGCGCTGCTGACCGGCGGGGTCGGGCCGTGGCTGCCGTTCCAGATGCTGTCGATGGGCTGGGTGGCGATGGGCGCGGGCCTGCTGCCCGGCCCCCACAGTCTGCGCGGGCGGCGGGAGTTGGCGCTGCTCGCCGTGTACGGGGCTGTCGCCTCGGTGCTGTACGGCGTGGTGATGAACCTCCAGGGCTGGCCGTTCATCGGCGGGCTGGCCAGCGGGATCTCCCATGTCCCCGGGGACCCGCTGGAGGTGAAGCTGGCCAAGTTCACCGCCTACGTCCTGGCCACCTCCCTGGGCTGGGACCTGCCCCGCGCCCTGCTGACCGTGGTGCTCACCCTCACCGTGGGCGGCGCGGTGCTGCGGGCGCTGCGCCGCGCCACGCGGCGGGCGGCCTTCGACGCCCCGGCGTCCTTCACCGGTGCCCCGTTTGCGCGCGGCGAGGGCGGCAACGCGGAGAGTTGACAGCCCGAGCAAGGGGACACTCGTGGAAGGCGGGCCATGTCCACAGGTTTGATCATCACAGTGATCGTGGCGGCGGTCGTCGTCCTCGCGATCGCTCTGCTCCTCACCAGGCGCGGCAGCGGACCGCACTCCGTCAAGCGCCGGTTCGGCCCCGAGTACGAGCGGACCGTCGCCCAGCACAACGGCGACACCAAGGCCGCCGAGCAGGAGCTGCGTGAGCGGCTCCGGCGCCACGGCGAGCTGCGGACGAAGCCGCTGGCCGCGCGGGAGCGCGAGGAGTACGAGGCCCAGTGGGCCACCGTCCAGGAGCGGTTCGTCGACGCGCCGGTGGAGGCGGTCGTCTCCGCCGACCGGCTGCTGAGCCGGCTGGCCGAGGCGCGCGGCTTCCCCGGCGGCGGATACGACGAGCAGGTCTCCGCACTCTCCGTGCACCATCCCCGGCGCGTCCAGGGCTACCGCGAGGTGCACGCCGTGGCCGTGCTGGCCCGTGAGGGCCAGGCCGACACCGAGCGGCTGCGCGAGGCGCTGGTACACGCCCGCGCTCTGTACGAGGAGCTGATGGAGCGCTCCGCGCACGACTCCCACGGCGGGCGGCACGAGCACGGCCGCGAGCACGAGCACGAGCACACGGGCGGTTCCGGATCGCGGGACCACGGCCGTCTCTCCGAGCGGCTGCACCTGCCCGGAGCGGTGCGCCGCCACGACACCTCCGGAGGCAGGGCATGAGCACGAACGGACACATCCCATCGGAACGCCGGGCCCCGCTGGCCGACCGCGCCGGCCGGCCCGAATGGACGGACGACGCGCCCCCGGCCGACCGGACGGAGCCGGTGGCGGCTGTGGAGCCGGTGGAGCCGGCCGGGGCCGCCGACCGGGGGAACGGCCAGGCGCCGTCCGCCTCCTCCCGGGACACGCCGCCCGAGCCGCTCGGGAAGAGCGCCGTTCCGGCCGCCGGAACGGCGGTGGGGACGGGACCGGGACCGGGAACGCACGGGGAGGCGAACGGACACCGCCCGGAGGGCGGAGGCGGCGGCAACGGCCTGCTGTCCCCCGAGGAGCGCGAGCGGTTCGGCAGGCGACTGCACGACGCGGTCACGGGTTTCGTCGACGGGCCGCGGCGCTCGGTCGAGGAGGCGGACGCCGTGTTCGAGGAGATCTCCCGCCGCATCGCCGAGGTGCTCACCGAACACCACCGCAGGCTGCGCGAGCCCTGGCACGGCGAGGACTCCGCCGAGCACACGGAGGAGCTGCGCAGGACGCTGCGGGAGTACCGCGACGCCGCGGACCGGCTTCTGCGGCTCTGACCCCAGGAGTGCGTCCCGAGGACGGCGCACGGCAGACGGACACACGGCCGTACGGCGTGCAGGGCACGCCTCACCGGCCGCACCCGGCACATTCGCCGCACAGCACCGCAAGCCGGAACGATCGCCGTGCCGCGGTTCCCGGGGCCCGCGGCGGGAGGCACGATGAGGGCATGAGCATCGTGAAGATCAACGTTCTGACCGTCCCCGACGAGCAGCGGGAGGAACTCGAGCGGCGGTTCGCCTCCCGGGCCGGGGCGGTGGAGTCCTCCGACGGTTTCGAGTGGTTCGAACTGCTCCGGCCCGTGGAGGGGACCGACCGCTACCTCGTCTACACCCGCTGGCGCGACGAGGCCGCGTTCCGGGCCTGGATGTCGGGCCCGATGAAGTCGGCACACCAGGGCGGCGGCAGCGGCGCGGACCGGCGCCCGGCCGCGTCCGACTCCACCGTCTGGTCCTTCGAGGTCGTCCAGCAGGCGGCTCCGAAGCCCGGAGGGGAGGGCTGACACAACCGGTCCCCGGGGGGGCGGGCGGGGGGGGGGGGGCGGGGGGGCCCGCCCCCCCCCCCCCCCCCCCCCGATGGTGCCCGGGGCGCTTCGGGCATACGTTCCCCGCAGGGAGAGAGGGGCGCGGTATGGACCGGGGCATCCGCACGGTGGAGGACGTACTGAGGTTGCTGGACGGGCTGTTCGCCCCGGAGGCGGACCGGTGGACGGCCGGCGCCGCCCCCTGGTGGGACGGCTTCTACGCGGACCGCTCGAAACCGGTGCCGTTCTTCGCGGCGAAACCGGACGAGAGCCTGGTCTCGTATCTCGAGCGCGGTCTGATCGCCCCGGGCCGGGCCCTCGACCTGGGCTGCGGGCCGGGCCGCAACGCCCTTCACCTGGCCTCCGCCGGATTCGAGGTGGACGCCGTCGACCTCTCCCCGCGGGCCCTCGCCTGGGCCGGGGAGCGGGCCCGCGAGGCGGGAGCGGAGATACGGTTCCACCTCGGGGACGCCTTCGCCCTCACCGGGCATGAACTCCCCGGCCCCTACGGTCTGGTCCACGACTCCGGCTGCTTCCACCATCTGCCGCCGCACCGCCGCGTCAGTTATCTCGCCCTGGCCGAGCGCGTCCTGGCCCCCGGCGGCCACCTCGCGCTCACCTGCTTCGCGGCAGGGCCCGGGGGGATGGGCTGCGAACTGCCCGACGCCGAGCTGTACCGCCCCTCCGGTCCATCCGGTCCCTCCGCCCCGTCCGTTCCGCCGGGCCTCCACGGCGGTCTGGCCTACACGCCGCGGTCGCTGCGCCGGATCTTCTCCGGGCTGGCGGAGGTCGAGCTGCGCCGCATGCGCGACGAACCGCCCGACTCCCCCCACTTCGGCGAGCCCTTCCTCTGGACGGCCCTGTTCCGCCGGGAGGTGTGAGGGGCGTACGGCCGTCGTGTGGGATGTCAGGCCGTCCGCGTACCGTGGAGGAATGCTGCACATATGGCGCGATGCGGACCGTTATCGGGGCGGAGAACCGGCCGCCGGCATCGAGACACGGCACTCCTTCTCCTTCTCCGGCTTCTACGACCCGTCCAACACGCGCTTCGGACTGCTGGTCGCCTGCAACGAGGAACGGCTCGCACCGGGCGCGGGCTTCGCCGAGCACCCGCACGCGGACGTGGAGATCGTCTCGTGGGTGGTCGAGGGCGAGCTGACCCACGAGGACTCGGCCGGCCGCCGTGTGACCGTGCGGCCCGGGGACGTGCAGCGGCTGAGCGCGGGGCGCGGCATCCGGCACGTGGAGCGCAACGCGGGTGGCGAGCCGCTGCGGTTCGTACAGATGTGGCTGGTGCCGGGGGTGTTCGGGGGCGAGGCGGAGTACGAGGTCGTACGCGGCATAGCCGACGGCACCCCCTACGCCCTGGCCCGCGCCGACGCGGTGCTGCACGTGCGGCGGCTGGGCGCGGGGGAGCGCACCGCGGTGCCGGACGCGCCGTGGGTGTACGTGCACGTGGTGCGCGGCGGGCTGCGCCTGGGCGGTGAGCCGCTGGAGGCGGGTGACGCGGCGCGGATCACGGGCGCGCGGGGGCTGGAGGCGTCCGGGAGCGATGCCGGGGCCGAGGCGCTGATCTGGGAGATGCACTCCGAGCCGTCCTACGGCTGAGGCGGACGGACCCGGGCCGCCACCGCTGTCCCGGCCCTCTTCGGTCTCCAGCGCCCGTACGCCGGCGAGGCCGGGGTCCTGTCACCGCGTCCACCGCCCGCTCCGCGCGCTGCGGGTGCGGGTCTGGGAGGTGCCGTCGAGTCCGGCCTCGCTCCGGGCCGCCCGTCCGCGGCGGTCGGGCGGGCGCCGGCCTCAGTTCCCGCGCAGCTCGGCCAGCACCGCGTCGGTGAACGGCGGCCACGCCTCGATCGCCCAGGGGCCGAACGCCCGGTCCGCCAGGGCCACACAGGCGGCGCCCGCCTCCGGATCCACCCACAGGAACGTACCGGCCTGCCCGAAGTGGCCGAAAGTGCGCGGTGAGGAGGAGGCGCCCGTCCAGTGCGGGGACTTGCCGTCGCGGATCTCGAAGCCCAGGCCCCAGTCGTTGGGCTTCTGGTTGCCGTAGCCGGGCAGAACGCCGGGGAGACCGGGGAAGACCGGGGACGTGGCCTCGGCGACGGTGCGCGGATCCAGCAGGCGCGGGGCCTGGATCTCGGCGGCGAAGCGGACCAGGTCGGCCGGGGTGGAGACGCCGTCCTTGGCCGGGGAGCCCGGCAGATCGGTGGCCGCCATGCCCAGGGGGACGAGGACGGCCTGGCGCAGATACTCGGGGAAGGCGATGCCGGTGGCCCTGGTTATGTGGTCGCCGAGCACCTCGAAGCCGGTGTTGGAGTAGATCCGGCGGGCGCCCGCGGCGGCCGTCGTGCGGTGCTCGTCGAAGGCCAGGCCGGAGGTATGGGCGAGCAGGTGCCGCACCGTCGAGCCCTCGGGACCGGCCGGCTCGTCCAGCTCGATCGCGCCCTCCTCGACGGCGATCAGCGCCGCGTACGCCGCCAGCGGCTTGGTGACCGAGGCGAGCGCGAAGCGGTGATCGGCGGGGCCGTGCGTTCCGGCCACCGTGCCGTCGGCGCGTACGACGGCGGCCGCCGCCGTCGTGACCGGCCAGTTCTCGATCGTGCGCAGGCTGTCCATGTCCCTGAGCCTAACGTGGGGTACGGCGGGCCGGGGTGGCGGGATTTCGCTCCTGCCGTCCGCTTGCCTGGAGCGCACTCGAACTCCGTAGCGTTCACCCATGACCGTGACGCGGACACAGGTGCGGACAGGGACGGACACGGACGCCGGCGGGGAGGCCGGGGAACCGCGGACGGACGTGTGCGCGGCGGCCGAAGCGCCCCATCCGCGGCCGGACGGACAGGACCGCTACACGATCAGCGAGGTCGCCGCGATCACCGGTCTGAGCGCCCACACGCTGCGCTGGTACGAGCGGATCGGGCTGATGCCGCACATCGACCGCTCGCACACCGGGCAGCGCCGCTTCACCAACCGCGACCTGGACTGGCTGGCCTTCGTCGGCAAGCTGCGCCTGACGGGAATGCCGGTGGCGGACATGGTGCGCTACGCGGAACTGGTGCGCGCGGGCGACCACACCTTCGAGGATCGGCAGGAACTGCTGCGCGCGACCCGTGAGGACGTCAGGCGCCGGATCGAGGAGCTGCGGAGCACACTGGCGGTTCTCGACTTCAAGATCGATTTCTATGCGGACGCCCGGCGGGCGTCGGAGACATCCTGAAGGAACCGGATGGGGTGCGAGATGACCGGACGGACCGGGTGGTCCGGGCGGATCACCGCGGCGGGGCTCACAGCTCGGCGAGGAGCTCGGCCTTCTTCGTGCTGAACTCCTCGTCGGTGAGCAGCCCGGCCCCGTGCAGCTCGCCCAGGTGCCGGATGCGGTCGGCGATGTCGGCTGGAGCGGGCCGGGCCGTGGTGACCGGGTCCGCCGCGCTGGGGACGGGAGCCGCCGCCGTCTCCGGGACCGCGGCGGGTCCGGCGGCCCGTACCGCCTCCAGTACCGAGGCCGCCAGCGGCAGCGACTCGTGTACCAGGCCGTAGCCCAGGCCGAAGACGACGGCGGCCGGGTCCTGGTCGGCCTCCGGGCGCTCCCGGTCCTCCGTCTCGCCGCGGCGGACCAACCGCAGGTGGCCGCCCACGACCTCCGGCGAGCGCCACCGGACACCCTGCAACTCACCCACGGGGAACGACTGGTCGCCCGCCTTCCACTTCGCCGAGGAGGCTCCGGTCCAGAACCAGCGGAAGGACACCGTCCGGCCGTCGAAGGAGACCTTGCCGTCATACGCCTTGAACTGCAGCGGAGCGGCGGGAGCGGCGACCAGGTGGCGGTCGGCCGGCTCCTGCGCCCGGGGACCGAGAACGGAGAGCAGCTCGCTGACCCGGGCGGCGGCCAGGGGCTCCTGCTCGGCGGGGAGCACCAGACGGTACGGGTCGCTGGTCTCCCTGAGCTGTCCTGCGGCGGCCTCCACCAGCGGATCGGCACCCGGGCGAGGCTCGGCGCGCAGCACGACCGTGCCCCGTCTGGTGCCGGGGGCCAGCTCGACGGACCTCAGCGCCTCGTAGGGGACGCGCCGCTCACCGAGTACGTGGAACAGCTTCGGAGTGCGGATGCCCCGTTCGAAGCGGATGAGCGCGGAGTCGGTGTCGAACTCCCAGGAGGAGTTAATTCCGGCCAGTACGTCACCCATACGGGTCATCGTATGGGTCGGCGCCCGGGTCCTCCTCACCAGCCGCGCCGCATACGTCACGCCTCGTCCACCCGGTGGTGGGCGACCGTACGGACGGCCGTCACGCCGGTTGTGCTTCCGTTGCCCGGTTCGAAGTGCCCGGTGCCTGCCCGATACGCGCCCGGAGCGGCGGAAATCTGTGGACGACCAGGCGGTTGTGGACAAACCCGTTACCCGTCCCGGTGAAACGGTCGGCCCGCCCTTGGCAGGCAGGCATGTCCGTGCCGAAGCTGATCGCACAGCGACCGACACACGGGGGAGAGACCCACATGCGTCACATTCACCGCACTCATCACGCGCACCGCACCCACCGCATCCACAGCGCCCGCGGCGCCGCGGGCGCCCACCGCATCCGTACGCACCGCGACCGAGGGTTCCGCCGGGCCGCGCTGTCCGCTGCCCTGGCGGCGGTCGCCACACTGCTCACGGTCCTGACACCGCAGACGGCCGTGTCGGCGGCAGCACCGGCACCGCGCCTGGGGGAGTGCGCGGCCGGGGAGCTGTGCCTGTGGGAGCGCACGGACTTCAAGGGGCCGCGCCGCACCCACGAACTGGCGGACACCGACATCGAGAGCTGTGCGCCGCTGCCACGGGGCGCTTCCGCCGCCTCGCTGGCCAACCGCACAGGACGGCCCGTCACGGCCTACCAGAGCGCGGAGTGCGCCGAGGCCGGCGAGTTCGACACCTACCCGTCGGGCAGCTGGGTGCCGCGGACGGACTACCGGGTGCGGGCTATCAAGATCTGGGAGAGCTGACGTGGTCCGCCCCGTCCGTCACCGCCCCGTCCGTCACCGTTCCGTCGCCGGGCCCGTCCGGGCCCGCGAGCCCGCCCCGCAGCTCCGCGACCTCCGCCCGCAGAGCGCGTACCTCGGCCGTCAGGCCCTCGATCGCCGCGGTCTGCTGCCGCTCCGCGGCGTCCTCCTCGTCGAACCGGGCGATGAACCAGGCGGCGATGTTGGCGGTGACCACACCGAGCAGAGCGATTCCGGAGAGCATCAGCCCGATGGCCAGCAGCCGGCCCAGGCCGGTGGTCGGCGCCAGATCGCCGTAACCCACCGTGGTCATGGTGGTGAAGGACCACCACACCGCGTCGCCGAGTGTCGTGATGTTGCCGTTCGGGGAGTTCCGTTCGACCTCCAGCACGGCCAGCGAGCCGAACACCAGCAACCCGAGGCAGGAGCCGGCGACATAGGTGGTCACCCGCACCCGGGAGGCCATCCGGGCCCGCTGCCCGACCAGCAGCAGGGCGGAGACCAGCCGCAGCAGTCGCAGCGGCTGGAGCAGCGGGAGCAGTACGGCCAGCAGCGCGAGGGGCTGGCTGCGCACGAAGGCCCACCGCCGCGGAGCCAGCCGGAACCGCACCGCGTAGTCCAGTGCGAACGCCGCCCAGACCCCCCACTCCACACCCTGGCACGCGTCCCGTACCCACGGGGCGAGATCCGTGCGCACGATCGGTACGGCATAGGCGACGGCGAAGAGGACCGACAACAACAGCAGTGGCCCCTGCGTCCGGCGTTCCCAGCGTTCTTTGGCCCGTATATCCGCCATGCCCGGCATCGTACGGGGGGCCCGGGGTATCCGAAGCCACAGGCCGGTCCGACGACCCTGGAGGGAAGATGACGGGCACGCGGTACTTCGAAGGCAAACGGCGCGGCGGCGGGGATCTCACCGGGGACGAGCGCTCGACGTTCGGCGTCATCGGCGCGGTCTGCGCGGTCGTCGGACTCTTCGTGATGGGCTTCGTACTCGGTCCCATCGCCATGGTCTGCGGCTGGCTGGCCATGGGCCGCCGCTGGAGCACCCGGTCGAAGGCTGCCGTGGTGGCCGTGGTCCTGGGTGCGCTGGACACCGTCTTCGGCCTGATATGGCTCTTCACCGCCTCCGGCTCATGGGGGCTGTGGCTGTGACGGCTGTGACGGCTGCGCCGACGCGTGGCGCGTGGTCTGCCGACACCCGATGTGCCGGTACGCGATGTGTTTCGGGGGGGGGGGGGGGGGCGGGGGGGGCGCGCGGCGGGGGCCGGGCGGGGCGGCCGGCCCGGGGGGCGCGCGCCCCCCCCCCCCCCCCCCCCCCAAAACACATCGGTGAGATCCGCGGTCACGTCCGCGGCTGAGGTCAGGCGTCGCCGCCCGCCGGGCCCGGGTCGGCGGCGGCCACATCGAGCAGCCGGTACCGGTCGATGGCCTGCTTGAGCACCGAGCGGTCCACCTTCCCCTCTCCGGCCAGCTCGGTGAGCACGCCCAGGACGATCGACTCGGCGTCGATGTGGAAGAAACGCCGGGCCGCACCGCGGGTGTCGGCGAAGCCGAAACCGTCCGCACCCAGCGACTGGTAACGGTTGGGCACCCAGCGGGCGATCTGGTCGGGTACCGAGCGCATCCAGTCCGAGACGGCCACCACCGGGCCCTCGGTCCCCTTGAGCTTGCGGGTCACGTACGGCACGCGCTGCTCCTCCTCCGGGTGCAGCAGGTTGTGCCGCTCGACCGAGACGGCCTCCCGGCGCAGCTCGTTCCACGAGGTCGCCGACCAGACGTCCGCCCGGACGTTCCAGTCCTCGGCGAGGATGCGCTGGGCCTCCACGGCCCAGGGCACGGCCACACCGGAGGCGAGGATCTGTGCCGGGATCGACCCGGCCTCGCCCTGCCGGTACCGGTACAGCCCCTTGACGATGCCCTCGGCGTCCACGCCCTCGGGCTCGGCGGGCTGCTTGATCGGCTCGTTGTAGACGGTCAGGTAGTAGAAGACGTCCTCGGCGTTCTCGCCGTACATCCGCCGCAGGCCGTCCTGCACGATGTGGGCGATCTCGAAGCCGAAGGCCGGGTCGTAGGCGACGCAGGCCGGGTTGGTCGAGGCCAGGAGCTGGGAATGGCCGTCGGCGTGCTGCAGCCCCTCACCCGTCAGCGTGGTGCGGCCGGCGGTGGCACCGAGCACGAAGCCGCGCGCGAGCTGGTCGGCCATCTGCCAGAACTGGTCACCGGTGCGCTGGAACCCGAACATCGAGTAGAAGACGTAGACCGGGATCAGCGGCTCGCCGTGGGTGGCGTGGGCCGAGCCGGCGGCGATCAGCGAGGCCGTGCACCCGGCCTCGGAGATGCCGTCGTGCAGCATCTGACCGTTGGGGGACTCCTTGTACGCCAGCAGCAGCTCGCGGTCCACCGACTCGTAGGTCTGGCCCAGCGGGTTGTAGATCTTGGCCGACGGGAAGAAGGAGTCCATTCCGAAGGTGCGGTACTCGTCGGGGGCGATCAGCACGAACCGCTTGCCGATCTCCTTGTCCCGCATCAGGTCCTTCAGCAGCCGCACGAACGCCATCGTGCTGGCGACCTGCTGCTGGCCGGAGCCCTTCTTCACCGTGGCGTAGGTCTTGTCGCCCGGTAGCACCAGCGGCTTGGAGCGGTCCACGCGCCTGGGCGTGAAGCCGTCCAGCTCGCGCCGCCGGTCGTGCATGTACTGGATCTCCTCCGAGTCCCGCCCCGGGTGGTAGTAGGGGGGCAGGCCGGACTCCAGCTCCTTGTCGGCGATCGGCAGGTGCAGCCGGTCGCGGAAGCGCTTGAGGTCCTCGACCGTCAGCTTCTTCATCTGGTGGGTGGCGTTGCGGCCCTCGAAGTTCGGGCCGAGCGTCCAGCCCTTGACCGTCTGCGCCAGGATCACCGTCGGCTGGCCCTTGTGCTCCCGGGCCGCCTTGTAGGCCGCGTACACCTTGCGGTGGTCGTGGCCGCCGCGTCCCAGGTGCAGGATCTGCTCGTCGGTCATGTTCTCGACCATCTTCCGCAGCCGGTGGTCGCCGCCGAAGAAGTGCTCGCGGATGTACGCGCCGGTTTCGGTGGCGTACGTCTGGAACTGGCCGTCGGGGGTGGTGTTCAGCTTGTTGACCAGCACGCCGTCGCGGTCCTGGGCCAGCAGCGGGTCCCAGGAGCGGTCCCAGATGACCTTGATCACGTTCCAGCCGGCGCCGCGGAAGGCCGACTCCAGCTCCTGGATGATCTTGCCGTTGCCGCGCACCGGGCCGTCGAGTCGCTGGAGGTTGCAGTTGACCACGAAGGTCAGGTTGTCCAGACCCTCGCGGGCGGCCAGGGAGAGCTGCCCCAGGGACTCGGGCTCGTCCATCTCGCCGTCGCCCAGGAAGGCCCACACATGGCAGTCGGAGGTGTCGGCAATCCCGCGCGCCTGCATGT
The DNA here is from genome assembly GCF_057196705.1 of Streptomyces sp. ATLC9. NCBI lineage: Bacteria > Bacillati > Actinomycetota > Actinomycetes > Kitasatosporales > Streptomycetaceae > Streptomyces > Streptomyces sp. ATLC9. The sequence goes on from NZ_JBXUOY010000021.1 coordinate 11,994, forward strand.
AGCGGTTCATCCGGGCCTGGTAGATCGCCCCGATCGGACCGAGCCCCATGGAGACGGTCGGGAACTCCCAGAAGTCCGGCATCGACCGCGGGTGCGGGTAGCTGGACAGACCGTCGGGCGCCTTCGACTTCTCCTGGCGGAATCCGTCGAGCTGCGTCTCGGTGAGCCGGTCCAGCATGAAGGCGCGGGCGTAGATGCCGGGTGAGGCGTGGCCCTGGAAGAAGATCTGGTCGCCGCCGTCGCCGCCGTCCTTGCCGCGGAAGAAGTGGTTGAAGCCCACGTCGTACAGCGAGGCCGAGGAGGCGAAGGTGGCGATGTGGCCGCCCACCCCGATGCCCGGCCGCTGAGCGCGAGAGACCATCACGGCCGCGTTCCAGCGGGTCGCGTTGAGGATCTTGCGTTCGATCCCCTCGTTGCCGGGGAAGAACGGCTCGTCCTTGGTCGCGATGGTGTTGACGTAGTCCGTGCTGCGCATCTCCGGCACGGCCACACGCTTCTCGCGGGCGCGCTCGATGAGGCGGAGCATCAGGTAGCGGGCACGTTCCCGGCCCCGCTCGTCGACGGCGGCGTCGAGCGAGTCGAGCCATTCCCGGGTCTCCTCGGGATCGAAGTCCGGGACCTGGCTGGGAAGGCCACCAATGATGATCGGGTTGCGATCGGATCCGGAAGCCACGCTGTTCCTTCGCTGTTCGGTCTTGCTCTGCTGGGATGTCGCGCCGTCTCCCATCGTGTACCGCTGGGGCGGATACGTCATCTCTACCGAGGGGTAACCCCACTCCGTGAGACGCCCGGGTGCCCGGGCCGGTGCGGCCGGGGCGTGAGTCGGCCGAACGGCAACCCTACGCCCAAGAGGGCCGCGCCCCACGCACGGCCGTTCGACCCCGGCCTTATTCGTCATTGATTGGGGCAAAATAGGCGTACGGGCGTGCCGCGCACCACAGCGGTTCAGGCGGTGTGCGGCGACACGTCAACGTTTGGGCGGGATCAGCGGCCGGGTACTTGCGCGATCGGTCCAGCCCGTGTGGACTACGCCCATTGCTCCGCGCGCCCGCGCGGGCACCACCTACTTTCGAAAGATGACAGGAGGCAATCCGTGAGCGCGACCGCGGACCACGCGGAGGAGCGGACCAACCCCGCCGCAAGGCTGGGTTTCCAGCCCGGGCAGGTGGTCCAGGAGCTCGGTTACGACGACGACGCCGAGCAGGCCCTCCGCGAGGGAATCGAGGCCATCACGGGCCAGGAACTCGTCGACGAGGACTACGACGACATGGCCGACGCCGTGGTGCTGTGGTTCCGCGAGGATGACGGCGACCTGACGGACGCGCTGGTGGACGCCATCACGTTGGTCGAGGACGGTGCTCCGGTCTGGCTGATGACGCCGAAGACCGGACGGCCCGGGTACGTCGAGCCGAGCGAGATCGGCGAGGCGGCCCAGACCGCCGGACTGGCCCAGACCAGCACCGTCAACGCCGGCAAGGACTGGACCGGAAACCGCCTGGTCACCCCGAAGACCGCCCGCACCGGCAAACGGTGACCAGCCACTGACGGCTCCCGGCCCCCGAGGGCCGGGGGGGGGGGGGGGCGGCGGCCGGGGCGGCCGGCCCCCAGGGCCGCCCCCGGCCCCCCGGGGCCGGGCCCGCGCCCCGCCCCGCCCCCGGCCGTACGGGGGCTCGGCGCTCTTCGGAGGCCGTGGGGCCCTGCGTAGGGTGGAGGCGTCACCTACACCGAAGGGAAACACGTCCATGGCGATCGAGGTGGGCACCAAGGCCCCGGAGTTCGAACTGAGGAACCAGCACGGCGAGACCGTGCGGCTCGCGGACTTCAAGGGTGAGAAGAACGTCGTCCTGCTCTTCTACCCCTTCGCCTTCACCGGGGTGTGCACCGGTGAGCTGTGCGCCCTGCGCGACCAACTGCCCCGCTTCGTCAACGACGACGTCCAGCTCCTGGCCGTCTCGTGCGACTCTCCTTTCACGCTGCGCGTCTTCGCGGAGCGGGAGGGACTCGACTACCCGCTGCTGTCGGACTTCTGGCCGCACGGCGACACCGCCCGCGAGTACGGCGTCTTCGACGAGGAGAAAGGGTGCGCGGTGCGCGGGACCTTCATCATCGACAAGGAGGGCGTGGTGCGCTGGGCGGTGGTCAACGCGCTGCCCGACGCACGTGATCTGAACGAGTACGCCAAGGCTCTCGAAAGCCTGTAGGGCCGTACGGCGGCCGGGAACCGATCACTAGGATCGGCTCGTTATCGAACCGCATCCACGCAACGGGGGCACATCGTGCTCCTCATGACCAACCGGGAGGACTCGTGGGAGTCAGCCTCAGCAAGGGCGGCAACGTCTCGCTGACCAAGGAAGCCCCCAACCTGACCGCCGTGATCGTCGGTCTCGGCTGGGACGCCCGTACCACCACGGGTACGGACTTCGACCTGGACGCCAGCGCGCTGCTGACGAGCACCGAGGGGAAGGTCGTCTCCGACCAGCACTTCGTCTTCTTCAACAACCTCACCAGCCCCGACGGCTCCGTGGAGCACACCGGCGACAACCTCACCGGTGAGGGAGAGGGCGACGACGAGGTCATCAAGGTGAACCTCGCCGGGGTGCCCGCGGAGGTGTCCAGGATCGTCTTCCCGGTGTCGATCTACGAGGCCGAGACCCGTCAGCAGAGCTTCGGCCAGGTCCGCAACGCCTACATCCGCGTGGTGAACCAGGCCGACAACAAGGAACTGGCGCGCTACGACCTGAGCGAGGACGCCTCCACCGAGACCGCCATGGTCTTCGGGGAGCTCTACCGCCACGGCGCCGAGTGGAAGTTCCGGGCCATCGGCCAGGGCTACGCCTCCGGCCTGCGCGGCATCGCACAGGACTTCGGCGTGAACGTCTGAGACCTGCCGATCGTCTCCCGCCGCCGGTCGGTTGCACCCGATCCCGGCAGTCTCCGGCGCCGCAGACTTCCGTGTCCGGGAGGTATGCGGCGCCGGGCGTCCCGGGAACACTGGGCGCACCACATCGGGAGAGGAGCAGGAACATGGGCGTCACGCTCGCCAAGGGGGGCAATGTCTCCCTCTCCAAGGCCGCGCCGAACCTGACCCGGGTCCAGGTCGGTCTGGGCTGGAAGGCCCGCTCCAGCACGGGCGCGGACTTCGACCTGGACGCCAGCGCGCTGCTGTGCGCGGGCGGCCGGGTGCTCGGTGACGAGTACTTCGTCTTCTACAACAACCTCACCAGCCCCGAGGGGTCGGTCGAGCACACGGGCGACGAGCTGGTCGGCGGTACGGGCGGCGGTGACGACGAGACGGTCCTGGTGGACCTCACCGGGGTGCCCCAGCAGGCCGACAAGGTGGTCTTCGCGGTGTCGATCCACGAGGCCGAGACCCGAAGGCAGAGCTTCGGCCAGGTCACCGATGCCTACATCCGCGTGGTGAACCAGGCCGACGGCAACGAGTTGGCGCGCTACGACCTCACCGAGGACGCCTCCTCCGAGACCGCGATGATCTTCGGGGAGCTCTACCGGTACGGGGGCGAGTGGAAGTTCCGTGCCGTCGGTCAGGGGTATGCGTCGGGGCTGCGGGGCATCGCTCTAGACTTCGGAGTAAATGTTTCGTAAAGCGGGTCGCTCGGCGTCCCACACCGCCCACGGCGTGGGGGGATCCCACCAGAGAGAAGATTGGGTAATCAGTGGTTCTAAGGACATTCGGCTGGTCTTTCGGTGTCACCGCCGCCGGACTCGTCGCCGCCTTCTTGTTCGGGGGGTGGGAGGCGTTCGCCCTGGTGGGGATCCTCTCCATCCTGGAGATCTCGCTGTCCTTCGACAACGCCGTCGTCAACGCCGGCGTGTTGAAGAAGATGAACGAGTTCTGGCAGAAGATCTTCCTCACCATCGGCATCCTCATCGCCGTCTTCGGTATGCGCCTGGTGTTCCCCATCGTGATCGTCTCCGTCTCGGCCCAGCTGGGGCCGATCGAGGCGGTCGACCTGGCGCTCAACGACCAGGAGCGCTACGAGCAGCTGGTCACCGACGCCCACCCGGCGATCGCGGCCTTCGGTGGCATGTTCCTGCTGATGATCTTCCTCAACTTCCTCTTCGACGAGGAACGCGACATCCACTGGCTCAAGGTGATCGAGCGCCCGCTGGCCCGCTTCGGCCAGGTCGAGGGCCTCTCGGTCGTCGTCGCCCTGATCGCCCTGCTGATCTCGGGATCCGTCCTGGGCACCCACGCCGTGCTCTACGAGGGGCACGCGGACGAGTCCGCGACGGTATACCTCGCGGGTATCGCCGGTCTGCTCACTTATCTGATCGTCAACGGCCTCTCCAGTCACTTCGAGAACAAGATCGAAGAGGACGAGGAACAGCAGCACGAGGCCGAGGAGGCCGCCCGGCGCGCGGGCAAGGAGCCCTCGGTCGTCCTGCTCGCGGGCAAGGCCGCGTTCTTCATGTTCCTCTACCTGGAGGTCCTGGACGCGTCCTTCTCCTTCGACGGCGTCATCGGTGCCTTCGCCATCACCAACGACCCGGTCGTCATCGCGATCGGCCTGGGCATCGGCGCGATGTACGTCCGGTCCATCACCGTCTACCTGGTCCGCCAGGGCACGCTCGACGAGTACCGTTACCTGGAGCACGGCGCCCACTACGCCATCGGCGCCCTGGGCATCCTGCTGCTGGTCACCATCAGGTGGCACGTCAACGAGGTCATCACCGGCCTGATCGGCGTCGCGCTGATCGGCACCGCCTTCTGGACCTCGGTGCGGCACAACCGCAAGGACGCCCTGCGGGGCGGGGACGAGGGCGGCAGCCCGGCGCGGAAGCCGGAAGTCCCCTCCGGCGTGTGACGGCGGCCTGATTGCGGAACGCTCTGTGCGGGGGGGGGGGGGGGGGGCGGGGCGGGGGGGGCGCCCCCGCCCCCCCCCCCGCCCCCCCCCCCCCCCCCCCCCCGCGGCATGACGCCGCGGACACGCAGACGGCACGGTCACGGGACGGTCCGCTCGGGAGTTGGGGGTAGGAAGGCATGGTCTCCCTGTGGGAGAACTGGCGCAGTGGAATGCGCAGAGGCCCTAGGTTCGACACGGTCGGCGGCGCGTCGACGTACGCGATGGAGCTGACCAAACGACACTCGACGGTCTCGCTCACCAAGCAGGGCGCCGACAGCGGCCACCTGCAGATCAATCTCTCCTGGCGGATGCGCTCGTCCGACCTCGACGGACGACCGCGGCGCGGCGGCCTGCTGCGCAACCCGCTCCAGGCGTTCAAGCCCGAACCGGTGCAGGGGCACACCCGGGGTGTGGTGACGGTCGACCTCGACCTGGCCTGCATGTACGAGCTGAAGGACGGAACCAGGGGCGTCGTCCAGCCGCTCGGCGGACTGCTGGGGGAGATCAACGCGCCGCCGTACGTCAAGCTCAGCGGGGACGACCGGTTCGGCGGCTCGTCGGGTGAGACCATCTACGTCAACCTCGACCACAAGGACAAGATCAAGCGGCTGCTGGTCTTCGTCTACATCTACGACGGGACTCCGGCGTTCGACCGCACCCAGGCGGTGGTCTCACTGATTCCCAGCAACGGCCCGCGCATCGAGGTCGGCCTCGACGAACGCGCCCCCGAGGCACGCTCCTGCGCGGTGGCGCTGATCGAGAACGACGCCAAGGGCCAGCTGGTGGCCCGCCGCGAGGTGAGGTACGTCTACGGCTTCCAGTCGGAGCTCGACCGGCTCTACGGCTGGGGCCTGCAGTGGGCGCGCGGCTACAAGAACAAGGCGGACCGGACGTGACCGGCTGCCGGCCGGGGCGTCTCCCCTGGTGTCGCGTCAGCCAGGGTTCACCCCGCTCGTCGCCCTGGCACGCACGCTCGCCGTGTTGGCCGAAAGCCCGGGTAGGACAACTACGTGCGGCTTCCGGCCGCCTGGCGATCGTACGCACCGGGGCGCCTCGCCACCGGGCAGACCCTGGCCGACGCGGCACTAGAGGGCGGGGAGGCGCACCGGGTGGCCCGGCTAGCGACCCACGAACTGCGGCCCCTGCGGCGGCAGGGTGAAGGCCGGGTCGGGCGTGCCGGGCCGGTGGGCCGGGGGCCGGGCCGGCGGCGGGGGCACATGCGGGTAGCCGTACGCCGACTGCGCCGGGGGGACCCCCGGCGCGGACCCCGGAGGCGGCACGGCCGGCACGGGGGCCGTCGGATGCGACGCGGCGGCGGGCTGGGGCTCCGGCCCCGGTTCGGGCCCCGGCCCCGGGGGCTGCGGCTCCGGTTCGGGCAGCGGTTCCGGCCCGGGTGTGGGACCGGGGACGGGGCGCGGCGGCGGAGGGGTCGGGCCGGGCGGCGGCTCGGGGTGCGGCTGCGGCTCGGGACGGGGCTCGGGCATCGGCTCCGGCCGCGGGAAACCCGGCTCCGGGGGCGGTTGCGGGATCGTCTGGTCCGGCTCCCCGGACGGGGCCGACCCGGCCTCCTCCACCGAGATGCCGAAGTCCGTCGCCAGTCCGACCAGCCCGGTGTCGTACCCCTGCCCCAGCGCGCGGAACTTCCAGCCGTCCCCGCGCCGGTACAGCTCACCGCAGATCAGCGCCGTCTCCGAGCCCGTCTCGGGACGGATCTCGAAACGGGCCACCGTCTCGCCGCCGTCGGCGTCCACCACCAGCAGCACCAGATCGCGCACATCGGCGAAGGTTCCGCCGTCCGCCGACGCGGACAGCATCACCCGCTCCACGGACGGGTCGAGACGGCCGAGATCCACCTCCAGCGAGTCCGTCAGCCCCTCAGGCTCGCGCCTCTTGGGCAGGTACCGCACCAGCCCGGAAGGGTGCTGCGGCTGGTTGTAGAAGACGAAGTCATCGTCGGAGCGCACACGCCCGTCCGCACCCAGCAGCAGCGCGGAGGCGTCGACGTCGTGGACGCCCGTGCCCGGCGTCCAGCGCAGTACGGCGCGCACGGCCGTCGCGTGGAGCTGGATGTTCGACCCCTTCAGCATCGCGTGCGTCATAGCGCCATCCTGCCTGTCTCGGCCCGCCGGTACAACGCGGGTGCCTCGGCGCCCTGGGTTTATGCGTAAGTAATGCTATGTTCACGCTTTCGAGTAACTTTTGAGCCACGTGCGTGCTTACGATGATCGGCCGGTTCTCGCTCATGAAAGACATGGGGCCGGTGATGGAACGGGGGTCCTGTGCGACACTTCGGGCACCTTTCGCCGCAGGTACGGCGGGAACTGTTCCACAGGGAACCGGCCGAATTCTCATCGCAGTCCCCGGCCCGCCTGCTGTCGGTGGCCCTCGGCGCCACCCTCTACAGCCCCGCCATCCGCCCCCGGCTCGCCGAGGACGTACTCAAGCAGGCCCGGCGGGGAGTGGTCTCCATGGTGCTCTGCCTGGAGGACTCCATCGACGACGCCGAGGTGCCCGGCGCCGAGGAGAACCTGGTGCGGCAGTTCACCGAGCTGGCCGCCTCCACCCCCGGCGCCGGATCCACCGAGCCCCCGCTGCTGTTCGTCCGCGTCCGGGAACCCGCGCAGATCATCTCCCTGGTCCGGCGCCTGGGCCCCGGCACCCGCCTGCTGTCCGGTTTCGTGCTGCCCAAGTTCACCGAGGAGCGCGGCATCCCCTTCCTGGAGGCGCTCACCGCCGCCGAGGCCGACTGCGGCCGGCGGCTGTTCGCCATGCCGGTCCTGGAGTCCCCCGACCTCCTGCACCTGGAGACGCGGGTGGAGACGCTCACCGGGATAGCCCGCACCGTCGACAAGTACCGCGACCGGGTCCTGGCGCTCCGCCTGGGCGTCACCGACTTCTGCTCCGCCTACGGCCTGCGTCGCAGCCCCGACATGACCGCCTACGACGTGCAGATCGTCGCCTCGGTGATAGCCGACGTGGTCAACGTGCTCGGCAGGGCCGACGGCACCGGCTTCACCGTCACCGGGCCCGTGTGGGAGTACTTCCGGCTCCAGGAGCGGATGTTCAAACCGCAGCTGCGTCAGAGCCCGTTCACCGGCCGGGCCGAGGAGCTGCGCGCCGCGCTGATCGAGCACGACATGGACGGACTGCTGCGCGAGATCGGCCTGGACCGGGCCAACGGCCTGCAGGGCAAGACGTGCATCCACCCCTCCCATGTCGCACCCGTCCACGCCCTGTCGGTGGTCAGCCATGAGGAGTTCAGCGACGCCACGGACATACTGCGCCCCGAGCGCTGCGGGGGCGGAGTGCTGCGTTCCGCGTACACCAACAAGATGAACGAGGTGAAGCCGCACCGCGCCTGGGCCGAGCGCACCCTGCTGCGGGCCGAGGCCTTCGGCGTCGCGCGCGAGGGCGTGGGGTTCGTCGAGCTGCTGGCGGCTGGGAGCATATGAGTCATACGGACGAGCACGACCACGGCCATGGCGAGCGGCACGGCGAGGGGTACGGCAGGGTGACGCAGGCGGCGGACGAACACGGGCGCACGGGCGGACGGCGGAGCGGGGCGCCGGAGGAGACCGGCGGGCCCGGGACCGGGGCCGGGCGGGGAACCGGCCAGTGGTCCGGCCAGTGGGTCGCACAGCGACTGGAGGTGGGGCTGGAAGCCCCGGCCGGCGAGGAGGACGGACGTCTGCGCGACCTGCTCGGCCTGGCCCTGCGGCGCAACGCCCGCCGGGCGCACCTGCTGGTCTCCCAGGTGCTGGGCAAGCACGTTCCCCAGCTGCCCGGTACCGTCCACGGCACCGGACTGCGCCTGGGCGGACGCGTCCGCGAGCTGCTGGGCGCGGACGCCGCCCGCGCGGTCGTCCTCGGCTACGCGGAGACCGCCACAGGCCTCGGCCACAGCGTCGCCGACGGCCTGGGCACCGCCCCCTACCTCCACTCCACGCGCCGCGCCGTACCCGGAGTGGAGCCGGTGGGCGGCTTCGAGGAGGAGCACTCCCACGCCACCTCCCATCTGCTGCTGCCGCAGGACCCGCGGCTGCTGGCCGGGGACGGGCCGCTGGTCCTGGTGGACGACGAGTTCTCCACCGGCACCACCGTCCTGAACACCATGACCGCACTGCACCGGGCCTTCCCGCGCGAGCGGTACGTGATCGTGGCGCTGACCGACCTGCGCGGGCCGCAGGACCGGGCCCGGCTGGAGAAGTTCGCCGCCGACCTCGGCGCCCGCATCGACGTGGTGGCCCTGGCCACCGGCACCGTACGCCTCCCCGGGGACGTACTGGAGCGCGGCGCCGCCCTGGTCGAGGCCCACGACAGCCCGCCGCCGCGGCCCGCGCCCGGATTCGACCCCGGCCAGGTGCGCCGCGTCGAGCTGGGCTGGCCGCTGGGCCTGCCCGACGGCGGGCGGCACGGCTTCACTCCCGCCCACCGCGCCCGGCTGGAGGCCGCGCTGCCGGCGATGGCCGGCCGGATGGCCGCCCACCTGCCCGAGGGGGCGCGCAGGGTGCTCGTCCTGGGGTGCGAGGAGCTGATGTACGCGCCGCTGCGGCTGGCCGAAGCGCTCACCGGCGCCACCGGCGCCGAGGTCCGCTACTCCACCACCACCCGCTCGCCCGTCCTGGCGGTCGACGAGCCCGGCTACGCCATCCGCACCCGCCTGGTCTTCCCCGCCCACGACGACCCCGCCGACGGCACCCCCGACCGGCCGGGCGACCGCTACGCCTACAACATCGCCGGCCAGGGCTTCGACGCCGTCGTCGCCGTCGTGGACTCCGCCGCCGACACCCCCGCCCTCCACGCGCCCGACGGCCTGCTGGCCCACCTCGCCGCCCACACCGGCCGGGTGCTGCTCGCGGTCGTCCCCTCCCACCGGCCCCTGCCCGCACCGCTGCGCGGCCCGGACTTCTCCTCCTACGCCGCCGAGGACGTCGGCTGGCTGCTCCAGGACCTCTCCGGCGTCACCCTGGAGGCGCCCACCGAGGAGCGCGAGGAGGCCATCCAGTCCGGCGGAGCGCACTACGCCGAGTCGCTGCCGGTGGAGTACCAGCCCAGCCAGGAGTACCAGCGGCTGTTCCACCAGGCGCTGGAGGCATCCGCCGACCGGATCGCCCGCGCCGTCGGAGTGGTCACCGACACCCTGCTCGCCGAACGGGGCGGCCGGGACGGCGTCCGGCACGACCGTGGGAAGGGCGTGGTCCTGGCCTCCCTCGCACGCGCCGGCACCCCCGTCGGGGTGCTCATGCGCCGCTGGGCCCGGCATGCGCACGGCCTGGACATACCGCACTACGCCGTCTCCATCGTCCGCGGCCGCGGCATCGACACCACCGCCCTGCGCTGGCTCGCCGCCCACCACGACCCGGCCGACGTGGTCTTCGTCGACGGCTGGACCGGCAAGGGTGCCATCACCCGCGAACTCGCCGACGCCCTGCGTCCCTTCCCCGGCTTCGAACCCGAACTCGCCGTCCTGGCCGACCCCGGCGGCTGCGTGCGCACCTACGGCACCCGCGAGGACTTCCTCATCCCCTCCGCCTGCCTCAACTCCACCGTCTCCGGCCTCGTCTCGCGCACCGTGCTCCGCGCCGACCTCGTCGGGCCGGACGACTTCCACGGGGCCAAGTACTACCGCGATCTGGCCGCGGGAGACGTCTCCAACCTCTTCCTGGACACCGTCGAGAGCCGCTTCGACGCCGTACGCGCCGACGTGGCCGCGGACGCGGCGCAACTGCTCGCCGCCGACCGCGCCCCCACCTGGGCCGGCTGGAGGGCGGTGGAGCGCATCAGCGAGGAGTACGGCATCGGGGACGTCAACCTCGTCAAGCCCGGTGTCGGCGAGACCACCCGGGTGCTGCTGCGCCGCGTCCCCTGGCGCGTACTGGCCCGGCGCGGCGCGGGCGCCGACCTGGACCACATCCGGCTGCTGGCCGGGCAGCGCGGCGTGCCCGTCGAGGAGGCCGACGACCTGCCCTACTCCTGCATCGGCCTCATCCACCCCCGCTACACGCGCGGCGCCACCGGCGCCGACGGAAAGGCCGCCCGATGAGCGGTCCGGTGAGCCGCCCGGCTGCCGACGCCGCACACGCGGCTCCGGGGCGCCGCACGGTCCTGGTCGCCAGCGATCTGGACCGCACCCTCGTCTACTCCGCCGCCGCCCTCGGGCTGACCGTACCCGACGCCGAGGCCCCGCGTCTGCTGTGCGTGGAGGTCTACCAGTCCAAGCCCCTGTCGTACCTCACCGAGACCGCCGCCGCCCTGCTGACCGAACTCGCGGACCGGTCCGTCTTCGTCCCCACCACCACCCGCACCCGCGAGCAGTACGGCCGCATCCATCTGCCCGGCCCGCCCCCGCGCTACGCGATCTGCGCCAACGGCGGCCATCTGATGGTGGACGGCGAGTCCGACCCCGGCTGGCACGCCCGGGTACGGCGCGCCCTGGACGCCGACTGCGCGCCGCTCGCGCGGGTGCGCGCCCGCATGGTGGAAGCCGCCGATCCCGGCTGGCTGCTCAAGGAGCGCGTCGCCGAGGACCTGTTCGCCTATCTGGTCGTCGACCGCGAGAAGCTGCCCGACGGCTGGGTCAAGGAGCTGGCCGACTGGGCCGGGCCGCGCGGCTGGACCGTCTCCCTCCAGGGGCGAAAGCTCTACGCCGTGCCGCGTCCGCTCACCAAGAGCGCCGCCGTCGCCGAGGTCGCCCGGCGCACCGGCGCCGAGCACGTCCTGGCCGCCGGAGACTCCCTCCTCGACGCCGACCTGCTGCTGGCCGCCGACACCGGCTGGCGGCCCGGCCACGGGGAACTGGCCGACCTGGGCTGGAGTGCCCCGCACATCACCGCCCTGCCCGAGCGCGGGGTCGCGGCCGGGGAACGTGTGCTGCGGGAGTTCCTCACGCACACCGGACAGGACTGAGCGAGGGCGACGGGACTGAGCGGGGATGCGGCCATGACCACACCGGCATCCCGCGACAAGCGCCCCCTCCGGACCGCCGAGCTGCACGGGTACGTGCTCGACCACAACCCGCCGCTCGACCCCGTCCTGCGCGACCTGGTGCAGACCACGCGCGCCCGCTTCCCCGACCGGGCCGGGCCGGGCCGCGGTCGGCCCAGGAACAGGGGCCGATGCCAGCCTTCCTGGTACGGCTGACCGGTGCCCGCCGCGCCGTGGAGGTCGGCACCTTCACCGGCTTCTCCGCGCTCGCCATGGCCCAGGCCCTGCCCGAGGACGGCACGCTCATCGCCTGTGACATCTCGCAGGAGTGGACGGCCCTCGGGCGCGAGGCATGGGCCAGGGCGGGCGTGGCCGACCGCATCGACCTGCGCATCGCGCCCGCCCTGGACACCCCGCGGGCCCTGCCCACCGAGTCGGGGACCGACTTCGCCTACCTCGACGCGGACAAGGACAACCACATCGCCTACTGGGATGAGCTGGTGCCGCGGGTGCGGCCGGGCGGACTGATCGTCGCGGACAACGTGCTCTTCCGCGGCGAGGTCGCCGACCCGGATGCCACCGGCAACGCCGCCGCGATCCGGGCCTTCAACGACCACGTCCGCGCCGACGGGCGGATGGAGTCGATCATGCTGACGGTCGCCGACGGCGTGACCATCGCGCGCAGGCGGTAGCCCGCCCTGGCGCGGGCCGCGTCCAACGGCCGTTTCCGCCGGCCATCGCCGGCTCTCCCGTTCAGCCGCAGCAGCCGCCTCCGCAGCACCCTCCGCCTCCGCCGCCCGCGCTCGGCGCGGGGGCGGAGGAACGGGCGGCGCCGCCCACCGCGACGGTGGACAGCAGCTTCACCGTGTCGCCGTGGCCCTCCGGGCAACTGGCGGGCGCACCGGACTCGGCCATCGGTCGGTTCACTTCGAACGTGGTGCCGCAGGCGCGGCAGCGGAACTCGTATCGGGGCATGCGAGCAGGATAAGCGGCCGTCCGGCCATCGCGGGGAGCCTGTGGACAGCGGTCGCGGCACCAGGGCGGTACCGGGCCGCGTACGCCCGGCCCCGCGGGCCCGGCTCCGTGGAGCCGGGCGGGGGCTCAGCCGCCCGCCGCCCGCTCCTCGCGTATCCGGCGCACCACGTCCGCCACCGTCCCGCGGATGGCGTCCAGCTCCGTCACGAAGCCCCACCAGTCCGGATGCCGCCCCGACAGTCCCGCTACCGCCCGCTCCAGCCGGGCCACCGACTCGTCCAGCGGGCCCGCGTGCCGGGGGTCGGGATGGCTGCGTCCGGCCATCGCCAGCCGCTGGGCGTCGCGGATGGCGAAGCGCGTCCGCTCCACCTCGCCGCTGTGGTCGAAGGAGACCTCGTTCAGCCGCCGCAGACGCTCACCGGCGGCCGAGACCGCCTCGTCCGCGTCGTTCAGCAGCGCCCGCACCGTCGACAGCCGGGCGGTGGCGTCCGCCCACCGCTGCTCCTGCCGGGCGGTACGCGCCTCGGCCAGCTTCTCCTCCGCCTGCCGCACCGCGCCCGCCACCTGGTCCGGCACGTTCTGCAGATCCTCCCAGCACGCGGCGGTGAACCGCCGCCGCAGCTCGCTCAGCACCGGCCCGGCGTTCTCCGCCCGGTGCCCCAGCGCCTCGGCACGGGTGCGCAGGGAGGACAGCCGCCGGTCGGTCCCGGCCGCCCGCTCCGGCAGCAGCTCGACCTCCCTGCGTACCCCCTCCGCCTCCCGCAGCACGCGCTCGGCCCGCTGGAGGGTGTCCCGCACGCCGTGGCGCGCGGCGCCCTCGTTGAGCCTGGTCAGCTCGGGCGAGAGGGCGGCCAGCCGGGCCGCCGCCTCGTCGGCCCGCAGCCCGGCGGCGCGTACGGCGTCCAGCGCCTTCGTCGCCCCCAGCAGCGCCTGCCGGGCCCGCTCCACGGCGGGGGCCAGCCGGGCGAGCTGCGTCTCGGCCTTCTCCAGCAGCGGACCGAGCGCTTGCCCGAACCGGTCCAGGTCCGCGCGGGTGCGCTCCAGATCCTCCCGCGTCCTGTCCAGGGCCCGGCGGGCGCCGGAGGCGGCGTCGGCGTCCAGGTCGTCGCGCTCCAGGTCGTGGGCGTCCACGGTGGCGATGTACTCATGGCTGACCTGGTCGATCCGCCGCCCGAACTCGGCGAAGTCCCCGACGGCCCGGCGCGCGGCCGGGGAGTCGTCGACGGCCGCCAGGGTCTCGACGGAGATCCGCAGATCCCGCTGCGCGGTGTCCAGTTCGTAGAACGCGGTGGCCGCCGCGTCCTTGGCGGCCTGGGCCTCGGCCCGCCGGTTCTCGGCGCGCCCGCCGCCGCCCCAGCCCCAGCGGCGTGCGCCGCCGCCGTTCATCGCCGCCACGTGTGTCCTCTCCCCATGCGCCCTCGCCGGCCCGGCTGCCATTCTCCCACCCGGCCCGGGGAACACACGAGAGGCGACGGAGGCGGTCACCTCACGACCGGTCCAGCCGGCTCGCGGGGCGTACGGTCACATCGCCGGTGGCGGTACGGGCGGTGACGGCAGGAGCGTCTTCACCGCCCCGCGGCACCTCCACCCGGGCCCCGCCGTTGTCGGCGGCGACCGCGGGAACGACGGCGACCAGGGCGCGTACGGTGCTGCGGCGGGTCTCGGTGGTCACGGGGGATCTCCGTATCCGCTCGGCGGGGGCTGCTCGGCACGTCCTGCCGACGCTGTGGACCCCCGGCCGCCGACGGCATCCGGCACCCCACCGGACCGGGGTGGGGACAGCCCCCGCCTCCCGGGTTTATGGCGCACACGGCGCGGCACGGTACGCTGTGGACTCACCCCGGGCGCATAGCTCAGCGGTAGAGCGCTGCCCTTACAAGGCAGATGTCGGCGGTTCGAACCCGTCTGCGCCCACCAGGGAGAAGCCCCCCGGCCCGCCAGGGCCGGGGGGCTTCCGCGTCACCGTCCGGCGCCGGTGGCCGTGGCCGGACGCGCTCGCCCGGTCACAGGTACGGCCGGGTGATCAGCTCGATCGCGTGGCCGGAGGGGTCCTTGAAGTACACCCCGCGACCGCCGTGCTCGTTGTTGGTCTCGCCGGGGCGCCGCATCCGCGGATCGGCCCAGTGCTCGACACCGCGCTCGCACAGCCGCCGGTACGCCCGGTCGAACAGCTCGTCGTCGACCAGGAACGCGTAGTGCTGCATCTGGATCTCCACCGGCGGCTCGGCGAACTGCAGCAGCACGCCGTCGGTGAGCTGGATGTTGGTGAACACGCCCCAGGACGGTGCTTCCGGAAGCTCCAGGAGCTCCCGGAAGAACCGGGCCGACTCGTGCCGGTCCCTGGCGGCGATGATGGTGTGGTTGAAGGTGACTGTCACGCGGTTGACCTCGCTGTCGCTCGGCACGGAGAGATGGACTCGCGGTGCACGGGTGCGGGGAGGTCCGCGTGCCGAACCGTGGGGGCGCCTTCCGCGCCCCCGCCGCGCGGTCAGCCCTCCACCGGACAGCCGATCCGTGTGTGGCGTGGCGCCGGTCCGGTGTTCACGCCGGCGACGTTACCCGGTTGCGCCGACTGCGCCAACAGGGTGTGAGGGCGGGTCAGTTCCGCAGGCGGCCCAGTACGGACCGCATCGCGCGGTCCACGGCGCGGCGGGCCGGTTCGGTGTGGAGGCCGTCGCCGCGGTGCTCGATTCCTGAACCGGCCCGCCCCGAAAGGGTGATCCGGGCGCCTGCGGAACCGGGGCGGGTCCCGGGGACGTTGGAATGGCGGACGGTGAACGAACACCTGCGGCCCGCACCGGGCGGGCGGCGGCCGAGGACGGGATGGCTCAAGTGGCGATGTGGGATCGGCTCAAGGACCAGGCCAGGAACCTCCAGCAGTCCCGGGGCGGACAGGGCACGGGCGGGCCGGGCGCCGGAGGACCGGGTGCCGCCGGCCGGGGCGCGGTGGGCCAGGGGCACGGCGCCCGCTCCGGCTCCGGCTCCGGAGGGGGGACGAAGGCCCAGCTGGTGGGCCTGCTGAAGTCCCAGCTCGCCTCGGCCAAGGCCGAGTTGAAGAGCGGCGCGTACCGGGACGCGAGCATGGCGATGTGCGCGCTGGTGGCCGCCGCCGACGGGCATGTGGACCCGTCGGAGCGGCAGCGGATGGAGTCGATGATCGTCGACAACGACGTTCTGCGGAACTTTCCGCCCGAGCAGCTGCGCCAGCGGTTCAACCGCCACGTGGACCGGCTGACGGCCGACTTCCAGGCGGGCAGGGCGGAGGCGCTGCAGGAGATCGCCAAGGCCGCCAAGAAGCCGGCGGAGGCCAGGGCCGTCATCCAGACCGGCATCGTCATCGCCGGCGCCGACGGCCACATCGACCAGTCCGAGCAGCAGGCCGTCCGGGAGGCCTGCGCCGCGCTGGGGATCTCCCCGGCGGAGTTCGGCATGTGAGGACCGGGCGAACCCCGGACGGAACCGCCTAAACCGGCTCCGGGACGGCTGGATCGCGGGGGCCGCCGTCGGGGAGGTCGGCGAAGGTGTACGGCGGCCAGGGGCCCAGGAAGCGGATGCGGGCGGCGGGCTGTTCGCCTTGGACGGCCGCCAGTACGGCGCCCACCGCCTCGATGTCCTCCGTCCGCACCAGCAGGGCCGCCGAGAGGACGTCGGCCTCGTCCGGGTCGCGCACGCCGCGCGACCGCTCGCGCATGTCCTCGGCCACCGCCAGCAGCCTGCGGCGCGCATCCGCGTGGAGGACGTCGGCCAGGCGCTCGGAGGCCTCCCGGCGCAGCTGTTCGAGCTGCTTGGCCAGCAGGCGGCGCAGCCCGGGGGAGCGGTCGGCCATCTCCGCCTCCAGGGCGCGGGCGCGCTCGTCGTCGCGGGCGGAGGCCGCACGGTCGGCGGTGATCTCCACCCTCAGCTCCGCCCGGCCCTCCAGCGCCTCCAGCCGGGAGCGGAGTCCGGCCGCGCGGGAGGCGAGCCAGTCGCGCAGGCGCTCCTCGGCGGTGCGCGGATCCCGCGGCGAGGGGTCGGGGGCGACCAGGACGTTGAAGGTCATCGGCAGGAGCGCGCCGGTGCGCTCCCACACGGCCACCACCGCCCGGTCCTGCTCGGCCACCCGGCGCCGCACGTCCTCGTCCGGGCCCTGGTAGGGGGCCGGTTCCGCGTCGTGGACCAGCGCGGCCAGCCCCGTGCCCGGGGCGGCCAGCAGGCGCAGGGGGCGCCCGTCGATCCCGGTGACGCCGTCGGCGGCGCCGGGCCGGTCGGGCGCCACCGCGTACACGTACAGGGCCGGCTCCGTCACCGCCGCGCCTCCTCGGCCCAGCGGGCGGGGTTGACCAGCTTGTCCACCACGTCGTCCACCACCTCGTCCAGGCCCCGGTGCAGGTCCGCGACGGAGTCGGTGATGCCGTGGTCGGACTTGATCTCCTCGATCGCCTCGTCCAGCTCCAGCAGGGCCTCGCCCAGGCGTTCGAGCTCCTCCTCGGTCAGGTCGCCGCCGTCCATCCGGCGCAGCGCCTGCCGCTCCAGGGCCTCCTGGATCACCTCGACCAGGGTGACGACCAGGGAGAGCACCCCTTGTTTGAGGCTCTTCTCGTCGACCGTGATGGCCATGTTCCTCTCCTCTCCCGTCTGCTGTCCTGCCGTGTCGCCCCGCGAGGGGCGCCGTGTGCGCGTGGTCAGGCCGAGGGCAGCGGGGCCGCGCCGCGCAGCGAGTCCAGTGCCCCGGCCCAGCGCCCCGGGTCGTCGGCCGTGAGCGCCACCTGCCCCTGCGAGGCCGTCTCCACGGTGATCACCGTTCCCCCGCCGGCCGGTGAGCGCCCCGGCGCGGTGCGGACGGCGGTGATGTCGTCGGCGGGCAGGACCAGGGCGGGGCGGGAGTCCAGCGGCGACTTCCACACCAGCGCGTCCGGGGTGAGCCGCCCCTGTCCGCCGCGCCACAGGGGGCCGTCGCGGCGCGGCTCGTGGTACCAGAGGTGGCCTTCGAGGACCGTCCGGCCGCCTTCGTCCCCCTCGTCGTCCTTCCGTTCCGGGTCGGCGGGGGACGTCTCCAGCGGGCCGGGGCACGTACCGGCCAGCAGGGCGCGCAGCCTCTCCGGTTCGGTGCAGGACAGCAGGGTCTCGCGTCCGTCCGCCAGGGTGACGCGCAGCCTGGTGCGCTGTTCGCCGCCGATGGTCCGCTCGGTCTCCGGCCGGACCGCTCGCACCGCCGCCAGCTCCGTCTCCCACAGCACCTCGCGCGGTTCGCGGCGCGTCACGGCCAGCCGCCGGTCGGTGAGGTGGACGGTGCCGGGACGCCAGGTGGTCCGGAAGCCGTCGTCCAGCAGGTGGCCGCCGCGCATGTGGACGACGTACCGCTCCCCGGCGCGCAGTCCGAGCTCGCGGTGTCCGGTGGAGCGCTCGGCCCAGGCGCGGGTGTCCTCGTCCCAGCGGCGTAGCATGCCGTACTCCAGCATGGTCTCCATGCCCGCGATCGCGGCGCGCAGACTGACGCCGATCAGCGGGATGTCGGCCACCGAGACGATGAGGTCCAGGTGGAGGACGGCGCCCTTGTTCAGCAGGACCTCGACGAGGTCGTCCAGCGTCACGCGCGGATCCCTGGTGGGCTTCATCGGCGGGCGTTCAGCCGTCACGGCCGCCGCTTCCGCCGTCTCCGGAGGCGCCGTCGGCCGCGTCCGTGCCGTCCGGGCCGGCGTCGCCCGGAAGGGCGCGCGGGGCGGCGCCGGCCTCGGCCAGCCGTGCCCGGGCGCTGCGCCAGCCGCACCACGGACACATGTCCTCCAGCAACTGGTGCACCGGCGAACGTTTTCCGCACGCGGGACAGGCGTCCCGCTCCTCGCGGGCCTCGCGCCAGGCGGCCGTCTCGACATCGGTGCCGGAGGGGAACTCCAGCCCGTAGCGCGCGGCGGTCTCGAAGGAGGCCAGCGCCGCCCGCAGCCGGATGCCGAGGAGTTCGACGCCGGCCACCGACACCATGATGTCGGCGTTGAGGACCAGCCCCTTGTCGAGAAGGGTCTCCACCACGTGGGCGAGGCTGCCCTCGCCGTCCCGCCGCGGCTCCAGTGGCTGAGGTGCCGGCGTCCGGGCCCGCGGCGCGGCGGGTACGCGCGGCGGCGCGGGCCGGACGGCGTCGGCCCCGGCGGGAACACCTCTCTCCTGGTAATCGCTCACCCGTTACGCCTATCCGGGTGACCGCTTCCCATGCATCCGTGACGCGGGGTCAGCCGGGCGCGGGGCCCGGCTCCCCGTCATCCGGCGGTTTCCGCGGCTTCGGTGACCTCGGTGGCTTCGGTGGCTTCGGCGGCTTCGGCCGCGCGGGCCTCGGCGTAGGCGTCACGGAGGTCCGGGCCCCAGGCGGGTGCCCGGTTCGAGGGGCGGACGATCCAGCCCCGGTTGCCGACCAGATCCGGTTCGACGACATCCGGGTGGGGCAGCAGCACCAGGGTGCCGCGGCCCAGGACGGACATGCCGGCGACCTTCCAGCCGTCGGCCGAGCCCAGGGCGACGACGAAGTCCGCGCCCAGCGGAGTGGAGAGCACGGGGCCGAGCGGGGCCCGTGCGGCACGCATCCTGCGGACCGTCTCCAGGGCGAGGGGCAGCGGGACGCGGACCACGTCCCAGGCGACCCCGGCAGGCACCTCGCCCAGCGCGCCGTACTCCCAGGCGGCCAGGACGGCGGGTACACGGCCGGTGGGCTCCAGCCAGCCGGTCGGCGGAGGCTGGACGGCGGTGCCGGCCGGTGCGGAGTGCGGGGAGATGGTCACGGTGTCGCCTTCCTGTTCCACTCGGGGGTCTGCCGCAGCAGCCATCGGCAGTCGTGCGCGAGGGATCTGATCTGCTGCCGGGCGGAGGACAGCCCGTCGTCCAGTTCCCGTGCGGCCTGGTTGGTGATCCAGTCCAGCCGTGCCCGGTAGCGCAGCCACTCGGCGGTGCTGGGGCGCAGGACGGCGGCGCGGGCCCGCGCGATCGGCAGCAGCAGCCGGATGTGGCCGCGCAACCGGGTCTCCAGTTCCACCAGTTCCCCGTGGCCCAGGGGCGCGCTGCCGTGGGCCAGGGCGCGGCGGATGGTGTGCTGGACGGCGGCGGCGTCCACCAGGACGGCCCCCTCCGGGGGGTCGGTATCGGCCGACGGGGCCCGCGGGCCGGTCTCCTGCGGGCCGGTTCCGCCGACCGGGGGCGGAGCCGCGGGTGGGATGGCGTCTGGTGTCGTCTGCACGAGGTCCCCCGGACTTGTGGTCACGATCGCTTACGGACCCAGCGTGGCTGCGCGGCCGGCCCGCAACTGTCACTCTTCGGTGACAGGCACCGTCGGCCGTATGCGCGCGGGCGCGCACGCTCCGGCGTCCGCACCGGACATCACACACCGTCACGCACGATCGCACGTCGTCACACGGTGCCGTGCGCCGTCACACTCCGACCCACGCGGCCATCCGCGTCAGGGTGTCCGGCGCCCTGCGCCGCAGGTTCAGCAGGCCGCGCACCGTCTCCCGTACCCGGGGGTGGAAGCGGGTCTGCTGGGGCGCCAGCGCGCGTGCCTGGGCCAGGGAGGCCAGCGCCGCCTCGATCCGGCCGGTCTCCATCTCCGCGCGGGCCCGGTCCACCAGCAGCGCGGCC
The DNA here is from genome assembly GCF_057196705.1 of Streptomyces sp. ATLC9. Lineage (NCBI taxonomy): Bacteria > Bacillati > Actinomycetota > Actinomycetes > Kitasatosporales > Streptomycetaceae > Streptomyces > Streptomyces sp. ATLC9. The sequence goes on from NZ_JBXUOY010000021.1 coordinate 32,354, forward strand.
CGCCGGGAGGCCGCCCAGCCGCGCGGCGGGCGCACCGCGCGCGCCGCGCTCAGCGCCGCGTCGTACTGGCGCAGCTCCAGCCGGGCGAACACCTCGTGCGTCCCGACGTTCGCCGGGCCGAAGGACAGCCAGTGCACCGCCCCCACCTCGCCGGTGCGCCGGGCGATCTCCCCGGCCCGCGCGAGGTGGGACTCCACGGCCGCCGCGTCGCCCGCACGGGCCGCGATCACGGCCGCGCCCAGATGGAGCTGCCCGGCCACCGCCAGGCTCTCGGTGCTCTCCTCGGTCTGGCGCAGCAGATCGTGCCCGACCGCCACCATGCGCAGGCCGATGCGGTGTTCGGCGTCCCGGCTGCGGTAGGACAGGGCCCGCTTGTACTGGCGGATCGCACCGAGCAGCGGATCGCCGGCGTGCTCGGCGGCCCAGCCCATCCGGTCCAGGGCCACCACGGCCAGGTCGTAGTTGCCGAGCTTCGTCGTCACGTCGTGCGCACTGCGGTACGCCGACGCCAGCGCCCGCCACAGCTCGGTGCTCGGGCGCTCCCGGCAGGAGACGGTCAGGTCCGCCAGCAGGCCCGGCAGGCCCGAGGCCGCCTGGTACAGCCGGGCGCCGCGTACGTCGCGGCACAGCGTGTCGGCGGCCGCGGCCAGTCCGGGCGCGGGGAGGGCGGGGACGCGAGGGTCGGGCGGCAGGTCGTACAGGTCCAGCGCCTCGCGGATGGGCCGGACCAGACCGTCGACGCGGTCGGGCCCGGGGGAGTGCGCGGGCTGCCCCGTCAGGGCGGCGACGTCGGTGCGCAGCGCTCTGGCCACGGCGGCCACGAACTGCGGGGAGGCGCTCTTGTGACCGCTCTCGACATGGCGCAGGAGGCTGTAGGAGTAGGGGATGCGCTGGGCGAGCCCCTGCTGTGTGAGTCCGGCGCGCTTGCGCTGGGCGGCGATCCGGTTACCGATGTGCTCGTCGTCGGATGCGGGCATACCGGGTCCCTCCGTTCCTGGCGGCATCTGAACGGTACCCGCGACCCGCCGCCCGGCCCAGTGAGTTCGCGCTGATCAGATGTGGTGAACTGCGGAGCATGAGGAACCGAGTCATGTACCTGTTCGGTTGTGCCTCCCCGCCCGTCGTCTACGTCGACCACGCGATCCGCGAGGCGCAGGCGCGGGGCTGGGAGGTGTGCCTGGGACTGACGCCGAACGCGCGGGAGTGGCTGGAGGACCGGCTGCCGGAGCTGGAGGAGCTGACCGGCCATCCGGTGCGCAGCGCCTACCGGTCCTACGGCCGGCCCGAGACATGGCCCAGGACGGATGTCGTGGTGGTGGCGCCGGCGACCATGCACACGGTCAACGCCTGTGCGCTGGGCATCACTTCGACGTTCGTCGTGGGCTTCGCCGCGGAGGCGATGGGCAAGCGCATTCCGCTGGTGGTCATGCCGTGCCTGAACTCCACCTACGCCCGGCATCCGCAGTTCGAGCGCTCGCTGGAGGTCCTGCGCGGGGAGGGCGTGCGGGTGCTGTACGGCCCCGGCGGCTTCGAGCCGAACCCGCCGGGGCAGGGGCGCCCCGAGGAGTACCCGTGGCACCTCGCGCTGGACGCGGCGCGCGAGGCGGTGCGGCGGCGCTGACTGGCGGCGCGCGCCCCGCCCCGGCG
>NZ_JBXUOY010000022.1:0-33748 GCF_057196705.1 Streptomyces sp. ATLC9
GCCCGGGAGCGCCGCCCCCGGGCGCGGGTCACGGCCGCGGCGCGGTGAGCGCGTCGCGCTGGGCGCCGCCGGACGCGGCGACGAGGTCGTCGAGGGTCTGGGGCGGGCGTACGGTCGCGAAGCGCACGCCGTCGCTGTCGACGCCCGTCCCGGCCGCCCCGTCCGTCGCGGTGTCCGCGAGGGTGAAGCCGTACACGCCCGGTCTGGGCAGGCTGTTGTAGTCGAACGGGGTGGAGAAGTAGTAGGCCCCCGTGTCCAGCAGCGCCACCAGGTCGCCGGGCGCCAGTCGTGGCAGTTCCCGCCCGCGCGCCACGAGGTCGCCGGCGAAGCAGCAGGGCCCGGCGACGTCCTGCACCACCGGCGCGCCCCGCCTGGGCCGGCCCCGCCCGTCGTAGGCGGCGATCCGCAGCGGCCACGCCTCGGGCGCGAAGACCGTCCGTACGGCGACCTGTGCGCCCGCGTGGGTGACCGCTATCGGGCGGCCTCCGGAGCTCTTGGCGTACTCCACCCGGGCCAGCACCAGCCCGCACTTGGCCAGTACCGACCGCCCGAACTCGGTGATCAGCCCGTAGCGCCCGTCGAACAGGCCGGGGACGGTGTCCCGCAGCAGCCGGGCGTACTCGGCGAAGGTGGGGGAGACCTCCTCGGAGCCGAAGTTGACCGGGAGGCCGCCGCCGATGTCGAGGGTGCCGATGCGCTGTTCCCCGGCGGCCCGGTTGATCTCCTCGGCCAGCTCGTAGGTGGCGGCCACGCCCGCGGCCATCTTCTCCAGCGGCATGCCCTGGGAGCCGACGTGGCAGTGCAGCCGGGTGATCCAGGGGCGCTCCACGCAGGCGCGTACGACGAACTCGCGCGCCCCCTCGTCCTGGAGGGCGAACCCGAACTTCGAGGTGGCCGTCGCGGTGCTCATAGCGCCGATGCTGCCGCCGCCGAGCTGTGGGTTGACGCGCAGGCCGACCGGCGGGGCGGACCGGCCGCCGGAGAGGGAGGGCAGGGCGCCGGGGGACATCAGGGCGTCCAGCCGCTCCAGCTCCTGGCGGTTGTCCGCGTTGAGGGCGATGCCCGACTCCAGTGCCTCGCGCAGTTCGCCCGCGGTCTTGGCGGGGGAGTCCAGGACGATGCGGTCCGGCCCGACCCCGGCGGCCCGGGCCAGGGCCAGCTCGCCCGGACTGGCGACCTCGCAGCCCAGCCCGCAGTCGGCCAGCAGCCGCAGCACGGGGACCAGGGACGAGGCCTTCACCGCGAAGGAGTGCAGTACGGGTCGGCCGGGCGCTGTCACCTCCTCGAAGGCGGCGTGCAGGGCCGCGGCCGTCTCCCGTACGGACGCCACGTCCAGCAGGGCCGCGACCGGGTGCTCGTCGGAGAGCAGCCCGCGGGCGACGGCGGCCCGTACGGCGGCGTCGCGGCGGGCGGCGGGCGAGGCGGCCCGCGGGCTCCCGGGGGTTCCGGGGGAGCCCGGGGCGCCGGAGGGCCCCGGCGGAACGGCGGCGCGGTAGGAGTGAGCCATGGACACAAGACAAACACGGCCGGAGCCGGCGGACGACACCACGCGTTGACTAGCTCTATTCAGTCAATAGAGTGTCTGTAGTAACCAATTCAAACCCGGAGGCAGGGGACCATGGCAGATATCTCAGGGCCCTCAGGGCCGCGGACCGTACGGGCCCCGCGCGGCTCCGGGCTGACCACCCGGGGCTGGCAGCAGGAGGCCGCCCTGCGGATGCTGCGGAACAACCTCGACCCCGAGGTCGCCGAGCACCCCGACAAGCTCGTCGTCTACGGCGGCACCGGCAGGGCGGCCCGCGACTGGCGCTCCTTCGACGCCATGGTCCGCACCCTCACCACCCTGGGGCCGGACGAGACGATGCTCGTCCAGTCGGGCCGCCCGGTCGGCGTACTGGCCACCCACGAGTGGGCGCCGCGCGTGCTGATCGCCAACTCCAACCTGGTGGGCGACTGGGCCAACTGGGAGGAGTTCCGCCGCCTGGAGGCGCTCGGGCTGACCATGTACGGCCAGATGACGGCCGGCTCGTGGATCTACATCGGCACCCAGGGCATCCTCCAGGGCACCTACGAGACCTTCGCCGCCGTCGCGGCCAAGCGCTTCGGCGGCTCGCTGGCCGGGACGATCACCCTCACCGCCGGGCTCGGCGGCATGGGCGGCGCCCAGCCGCTGGCGGTCACCATGAACGGCGGCGTCGTCATCTGTGTCGACTGCGACCCGCGTGCCGTCGAGCGCCGCATCGCGCACCGCTACCTCGACGTGCGCGCCGACTCCCTCGACCACGCCCTGCGGCTGGCCACCGAGGCCCGCGACGCCCGGCGCCCGCTGTCGATCGGAGTGCTGGGCAACGCCGCCGACGCGGTGCCGCGCCTGCTGGCCATGGGCGCGCCGGTCGACATCGTCACCGACCAGACCTCCGCCCACGATCCACTGGCCTACCTGCCACTGGGCGTCGACTTCGCGGAGATGGCCCCCTACGCCGCCGAGAAGCCCGCCGACTTCACCGCGCGGGCACGGGAGTCGATGGCCCGCCACGTGGAGGCGATGGTCGGCTTCCAGGACGCCGGCGCCGAGGTCTTCGACTACGGCAACTCCATCCGGGGGGAGGCGCGACTGGCCGGGTACGAGCGGGCGTTCGCCTTCCCCGGCTTCGTGCCCGCCTACATCCGGCCGCTGTTCTGCGAGGGCAGGGGGCCCTTCCGCTGGGCCGCGCTCTCGGGCGACCCCGAGGACATCGCCGCCACCGACCGCGCCGTACTCGACCTCTTCCCCGAGAACGAGTCCCTGGCCCGCTGGATCCGGATGGCCGGGGAGCGGGTGCACTTCCAGGGCCTGCCCGCCCGCATCTGCTGGCTCGGCTACGGGGAGCGCGACCGGGCCGGGGAGCGCTTCAACGACATGGTGGCCTCCGGCGAGATCTCCGCCCCGCTGGCCATCGGCCGCGACCACCTGGACTGCGGCTCGGTGGCCTCGCCGTACCGCGAGACCGAGGCCATGCTCGACGGCTCCGACGCCATCGCCGACTGGCCGCTGCTCAACGCCATGGTCAACGTGGCTTCCGGGGCCTCCTGGGTCTCGATCCACCACGGCGGCGGCGTCGGGATGGGCCGCTCGATCCACGCCGGGCAGGTCACCGTCGCCGACGGCACACCGCTGGCGGGGGAGAAGATCCGCCGGGTGCTGACCAACGACCCGGGCACGGGCGTCATCCGCCATGTGGACGCCGGGTACGAGCGCGCCGAGGAGGTGGCCGCCGAGCGCGGGGTGCGCGTCCCGATGCGCGAGGACGGCGCGGACGGCGGCGGGTCCGGGAGTGCCTCGTGAGGCCGGGCGCCCCCTTCCACGAGATGTGGCGGGAACTGCTGCCCGTCGGGCGGTCGGCGGCCACCGGCGGCTACCGGCGCCACGCCTGGACCGGCGCGGACGCCGAGTGCCGGGCGTGGTTCCGTGAGCAGGCCGGGGCACGCGGGCTGGTGTACGAGACGGACCGCAACGGCAACCAGTGGGCCTGGCTGGGAGACCCCGCCGGGGCCGCCGGGGATGCCGTGGTGACCGGCTCGCACCTGGACTCCGTACCCGACGGCGGCGCCTTCGACGGACCGCTGGGCGTGGTGTCGGCCTTCGCCGCCCTCGACGAGCTGCACGGCAGAGGAGTGCGTCCGGCCCGGCCGCTGGCCGTGGTCAACTTCGCCGACGAGGAGGGCGCCCGCTTCGGCCTCGCCTGCGTCGGCTCCCGGCTGGCCGCCGGGCAGCTCACCGCCGACCAGGCCCGGGAGCTGCGGGACGACGCCGGCGTCTCGCTGCCGCGGGCCATGGAGCGCGCCGGACACGACCCCGACGCGATCGGCCCCGATCCCGAACGGCTCGCCCGTATCGGAGCGTTCGTCGAACTCCACATCGAGCAGGGCCGCAACCTCGCCGAGGACGGGGCTTTCGCCGGCACGTCCGCCGACGGGCGCGCGGTGGGCGTCGCCTCCGCGATCTGGCCGCACGGCCGCTGGCGGTTCGACTTCCACGGTGAGGCCAACCACGCCGGGACCACCCGTCTGGAGGACCGCCACGACCCGATGCTCACCTACGCCAACACCGTCCTGGCCGCCCGGAAGAAGGCCCGGCTGGCCGGGGCGCTGGCCACCTTCGGCAAGGTCGCCGTCGAGCCGAACGGCGTCAACGCCATCGCCTCCCTGGTGCGCGGCTGGCTCGACTCCCGCGCCCCCGACGAGGAGACCCTGGCCGCCGTCGTCGCCGGGATCGAGCGCTCGGCCGCCGAGCGCGGCGCGCGCGACGGCGTGCGGGTGGCCGTCACCCGGGAGTCCGCCACACCCGTGGTGGAGTTCGCCCACGGGCTGCGCGACCGCATCGCGGCCCGGCTCGGCGGCGCACCCGTGCTGCCCACCGGCGCGGGGCACGACGCGGGCATCCTCTCCGCCGAGATCCCCACCGCCATGCTCTTCGTGCGCAACCCCACCGGTGTCTCGCACTCGCCCGCCGAGTCGGCCGACGAGGACGACTGCGTCGCCGGGGTGCGGGCACTGGCCGACGTGCTGGAGGACCTGGCGTGCCCCTGACTCCCGAACCCCCGGCCCCCGGCTCCCCGCGGCCCGGGGGTGTGTACTGGGCCGAGTACGCCTGGATCGGCGGCACCGTCCAACCCGGTGCGGTGATCGAGACGGCCGGCGGCCGGATCGCCGCCGTACGCACCGGGGAGCCCGCCCCGCCGCCCGACGCCGAGCCGCTGCGCGGTCTGACCCTCCCCGGCCTGGCCAACGCGCACTCCCATGCCTTCCACCGGGCCCTGCGCGGCACCGTCCAGACCGGCTCCGGCACCTTCTGGACGTGGCGGCGGGTGATGTACTCCGTCGCCGACCGCCTCACCCCCGAGAGCTACTTCGCCCTGGCCCGGGCGGTGTACGCCGAGATGGCGCTGGCCGGCATCACGGCCGTCGGCGAGTTCCACTACCTGCACCACGCCCCCGGCGGCGCCTCCTACGAGGACCCCAACGCCATGGGGCACGCGCTGATGGCGGCCGCCGCCGAGGCCGGCGTCCGCATCACCCTCCTCGACACCTGCTATCTGGCCTCCGGTCTCCTCTCCGCCCGCCGCGGCGGCGCCCTGGACCGCCACCAGCTCCGCTTCGGCGACGGCAGCGCCGCCGCCTGGGCCGAACGGGCCGCGGCCCTGCGGCCACCGGGCGACCACGCCCGTGTGGGCGCCGCGATCCACTCGGTGCGCGCGGTGCCCGCCGCCGAACTGGCCGCCGTCGCCGACTGGGCCCGGGAGCGGGAGGCGCCCCTGCACGTCCATCTCTCCGAGCAGCCCGCCGAGAACGACGCATGCCTGGCCGTCCACGGCCGCACTCCCACCCGGCTGCTGGCCGACCACGGGGTGCTCGGCCCCCGTACCACCGCCGTCCACGCCACCCACCTCACCGACGCCGACATCGCGCTCCTGGGCGGCTCCGGCACCCGGGTGTGCGTGTGCCCCACCACCGAGCGCGACCTCGCCGACGGCATCGGCCCGGCCGCCGCGCTGATGCGGGCGGGTTCGCCGCTGTGTCTGGGCAGCGACAGCCACGCCGTGATCGACCTGCTGGAGGAGGCCCGCGCGATGGAACTCGACGAACGGCTGCGCACCCGTGCCCGCGGCCACTGGACGGCGTCACAACTGCTGCGCTCCGCCGGCGAGTTCGGCCAGGCGTCGATCGGCTGGCCGGAGGCGGGGCGGCTGGAGGCCGGCCGGCTCGCCGACTTCGCCACCGTCGCCCTGGACACGGTGCGCACCGCCGGACCGCCGCCCCGGCTGGGGGCGGAGACCGCCGTGTTCGCCGCCACCGCGGCCGACGTGCGCCACACGGTCGTCGGCGGTCGCCATGTGGTGCGCGACGGGGTACACCGGAGCGTGCCGGACGTCCCCGCGGCCCTGGCTGAAGCCATCCAGCAAGGAGCAGCCCGCTGATGAGCAACCCGAACACCCCCCTCGACACCACCACCGGCACCCTCGTCACCAACATCGCCGCCCTGGTCACCAACGATCACCACTCCTGTGAAGCCGCCGAGGACACTCCCCTCGGTCTGATCCGGGACGCGGCCGTCGTCATCGAGGGCGACCGCATCGCCTGGGTCGGTACGCAGAGTCAGGCACCCGACACCGACAGTCGTGTCGACGCGGGCGGCCGGGCGATGATCCCCGGCTTCGTCGACTCCCACTCGCACCTGCTCTTCGGCGGCGACCGCACCGAGGAGTTCCGCGCGCGCATGTCCGGCCGTCCCTACTCCGCCGGCGGTATCCGCACCACCGTCGAGGCCACCCGGAAGGCCACCGACGAGCAGCTCGCCGCGAACCTGGCCCGCCACGTCCGCGAGGCGCTGCGGCAGGGCACCACCACCCTGGAGACCAAGTCCGGCTACGGTCTCACCGCCGGGGACGAGGCGCGCGCCCTGCGCGTCGCCGACGACCACGTGGACGAGGTCACCTACCTCGGCGCCCATGTGGTGCCCCCGGAGTACGCCGACGATCCGGACGGCTACGTGGACCTCGTCACCGGCCCCATGCTGGCCGCCTGTGCCCGCTGGGCCCGCTGGGTGGACGTCTTCTGCGAGCGGGGCGCCTTCGACGGCGACCAGGCCCGCGCCGTCCTCACCGCCGGGATCGCGCACGGCCTGGTCCCGCGCGTCCACGCGGGCCAGCTCGGGCCCGGCCCCGGCGTGCGGCTCGCGGTGGAGCTGGACGCCGCCTCCGCCGACCACTGCACCCATCTCACCGACGCCGACGTGGACGCCCTCGCCGGCAGCCGCACGGCCGCCACGCTGCTGCCCGGCTGCGAGTTCTCCACCCGCTCGCCCTATCCCGACGCCCGCCGCCTGCTGGACGCCGGCGTCACCGTCGCGCTGTCCACCGACTGCAATCCGGGCTCGTCGTACACCAGCTCCATGCCCTTCTGCGTCGCGGTCGCCGTCCGCGAGATGGGCATGACACCGGACGAGGCGGTCTGGTCCGCCACCGCGGGCGGCGCCGCGGCCCTGCGCCGCATCGACATCGGCCGGATCACCCCCGGCGCCCGTGCCGATCTGGTGCTCCTGGACGCGCCCTCGCACGTCCACCTGGCCTACCGGCCCGGCGTACCGCTGGTCGCGGCGGTCTGGCAGCGCGGTGCGCGCGTGCTGTGAGCGAGCGGTCCGTGCCGCCGGACGGGCCCGTCACGCCGGGGCCCCCCCCCGGGGGGGGCCCCGCCGGGGCGCGCTCCCCGGACGGGCCTCGGAGGTCAAAGGCGGGTCAAAAAATCGAAAGAGTGATTCCCGTAGGCCATAGGAGTGACGGAACGGGGCACTCGTCCGGTCGGGCGGGAGTGTGTCACTCCTCGGCCAGCAGGCCCTTGCGGAGCCTGCCCAGCGTCCGCGAGAGCAGGCGGGAGACGTGCATCTGGGAGATACCCAGCTCCTCGCCGATCTCGGACTGGGTCATGTTCGCCACGAAGCGGAGGGAGAGGATTCTGCGATCACGCGGCGAGAGTTCGGCGATCAGCGGTTTGAGGGACTCCACGTACTCGATTCCCTCCAGTCCGTGGTCCTCGTAGCCGATGCGGTCGGCGAGCGCGCCCTCGCTCTCGTCCTCGTCGGGCTGGGCGTCGAGGGAGCTGGCGGTGTACGCGTTGCTCGCGGCCATGCCCTCGATCACCTCCTCCCGGCTCAGGCCCAGACGGTCGGCCAGCTCACCGACGGTCGGGGAGCGGTCGAGCTGCTGTGCCAGTTCGTCCCCGGCCTTGGCCAGGTCCAGGCGGAGTTCCTGCAGACGCCTGGGGACGCGTACGGACCAGGAGGTGTCGCGGAAGAAGCGTTTGATCTCGCCCACGATCGTCGGCATGGCGAAGGTCGGGAACTCGACCCCGCGGCCGATCTCGAACCGGTCGATCGCCTTGATCAGGCCGATGGTGCCGACCTGGACGATGTCCTCCATGGGCTCGCTGCGGGAACGGAACCGGGCGGCGGCGAACTTCACCAGCGCGAGGTTCAGCTCGACCAGGGTGTTGCGGACGTACGCGTACTCGTGCGTGCCCTCCCGCAGCGTCTCCAGACGCTCGAAGAGGGTCTTGGACAGGGCTCGCGCGTCCAGCGGTCCCACCTCGTCGTACGGCGGGATCTCGGGCAGGCCGAGCAGGCCGGACAGCATCTCCGCCTGCTCCGGGCCGACCTCCGGGAACCCGCCCCCGAACCGCTCGGGCGGGACGACCGACGAAGTGATGGGCGATTCGTCGAGCCGGGGTGACATGGTGCCTCCATCGTTCTCGGCATATGGCTGCCGAAGCCGTTCCTGCACTACGGGGTGCGGCGCCTCCGAGCCGACGTGTTTTAGTGGTCCCTCCTACGCCTACCTGCTCCCGAGGGAGGATGGCAAGTGCTGGTTGCCCGAATATGCCCTGATGTGCTGGTTGTGCGGCTACCGGTTGCGGCTGTAAGGGCGTAGGGTTCGAACGTCCATCTCCGGACGGCAGTGATCGGTTACTGGGAATGTTGAAGGGGTGTACATGGACCGCGGGGTGCCCGGCAGCACCAGCCACCGGGGTCGACTGACGGTCGACGTACAGCGCCACGGCGCGAGTCTGGTGGTGACGCCTGACGGCGAACTCGACCACCACACCGCCGATCTGCTGCGAGAACCGCTGGAGCGCTCGCTGGAGGACGGCGAGAAGCTGCTCGTCGTCGACTGCTCGAAGCTGGAGTTCTGCGACTCCACCGGACTCAACGTCCTCCTGGGCGCCAGGCTGAAGGCCGAGGCGGCCGGAGGCGGGATCCACCTGGCCGGAATGCGGCCGGTCGTCGCCAGGGTGTTCGAGATCACGGGGGCGGACGGTGTGTTCGCCCTGCACGAGAGCCTGGCCGACGCGCTGAAGGAGACCGCGCAGTCCTGACGGCGTGACTCCGGTGGCGCGGTCCCGACGGCGGGTCCTCGGCCGCGCCACCGGGTCACGCCGGCATGGGAACCGCGTGGACCGTTCGTGGGCGCCCGCGTACCGGCCCGTGACCAGAGTGTTACGTCCGGGGCGCGATTCCCTCCCGACAGATGGGTGTTCTCCCGCCTCCGCAGGGCAGGAGACTCCCTGAAATCCCTCCGAAACAGTTGTTCGCAGACCAGGCGAAGACCGACGAACTGGTCAATCCGGTGAGGTGAAGCACTGATGAGCACCACCCGGCCGCAACCGGCGGGCGACCGCGGCCCGGACCCGGAGGGCACCGCCGCGACCGCAGCCGCGCCGGTCGGCCAGGTGCGCGAGATGCGCCAGGTACGACGGTTGCGACTCATGGGGGCGAGCGGTGCGGTCCCCCGTGCTCGTGACTTCACCCGTCAGGCGCTTCACGACTGGGGTTGGCTGCCCGCGACCGGCCCCGAGCAGCGCGCCGCCGCCGAAGACGCCCTGCTCGTGGTCTCCGAGCTGGTGACGAACGCCTGTCTGCACGCAGACGGGCCCGAAGAGGTGCGCATAGGCCGCGGCCCCAAACTGCTGAGGATCGAGGTGGCCGACCGCGGCGCCGGCCTCCCCTCCCCCCGCACCCCGCACCGCCCCGGGCGGCCGGGCGGGCACGGCATGTTCATCGTTCAGCGGCTCTGCCTGGACTGGGGCGTGGTGCGCCATCCGGACGGTACGGCCGGGAAGACGGTCTGGGCCGAAATGGCCGGGCCGGACGCGGACCGGTAGTCCGGCCCGGCCGCTCCGGCCGCCCCTCCGGAAGTCCGGTACCCACTGCCGGGTCCCGCTCGGGGCCCGGCGCACTCGTGTCCGGACACGAGTGCGCCGGAGCGCCGGCCGCGAACGCCGGGGATGAAGCACACGAGGGGACGGCGGCCGTACGGGGGCGTTACCTCACGCCGCCCATCAGGGCCCGGATCCGCTTCCCGGCCGTCATGAAGGCGAGGCCCGCGGCCACGGCGACCACACCCCACATGGTGTAGTACGCCGCGTCGCCCATCGGCTCGTTGAGCTGGGTCGCCCAGCCGTTGAGGGCGTTGCCGGTGGCGGTGGCCAGGAACCACAGACCCATGATCTGGCCGACGAACTGCTTCGGGGCCAGCTTCGTCGACAGCGACAGGCCCACCGGGGACAGACACAGCTCGCCGAGGGTCTGCAGCAGGTACACGCTCAGCAGCCAGAAGACGGTGACCCTGCCGGTCTCGCTGTTCGCCGCGGCGGCGCCCGCCAGGCCCATCAGACCGAAGGAACCGCCGATGAGCAGCATCGCCAGGGCGAACTTCATCGGTGCGCCGGGCTCGTGGTTCCGTTTGGCCAGCCACACCCACAGGCTCGCGAAGACCGGCGCCAGGACTATGATCATGACCGGGTTGACCGACTGGAACCACGAGGCCGGGAACTCCCAGCCGCCGATCGTGCGGTCGGTGTCGTTGTCCGCGAAGATCGTCAGCAGTGAGCCGGACTGGTCGTAGATCATCCAGAACAGCACGGCGGTGGCGAAGAACCACACGAACGCCTTGACGCGCGGACGGTCCTCCTCGGTCAGCTCCGGGTTCCGGTACATCGAGACGAAGTACAGGACGGGGACGACGACGCCGAGGACGGCCAGGAAGTTGACGATGTGCTCGATGTCGTACGTGCCCAGCGCCAGGTCCGCCAGCAGCGCCGCGGCGGCCAGACCGGTCCACAGCACGACCTTGCGCAGCACCGCGCGCTTCTCCTCCGGCGTGGCCGGGGTGCCGGGGTGACGGCCCACGTCGCCGAGGTGGCGGCCGCCCAGGACGTACTGGACCACGGCCAGCGTCATGCCGACGCCGGCGACGGCGAAGCCCAGGTGCCAGTCGACGTTCTCGCCGAGGTAGCCGACCACCAGCGGCGCGAACATGGCACCGATGTTGATCGACATGTAGAAGATCGTGAAGCCGGCGTCGCGGCGGGCGCTGGACCGGCCCTCGTAGAGGCCGCCGACCATCGCGGAGATGTTGGGCTTGAGCAGGCCGGTGCCGATCGCGATCAGGCCGAGCCCGGCGAAGAACGCCACGTCGGAGGGGATCGCCAGCGTGTAGTGGCCCAGAGCGATGACGATGCCGCCGACCAGGACCGCCTTGCGCGCGCCCCACAGGCGGTCGGCGACCCAGCCGCCGGGCATGGCGGCCATGTAGACGACGGCGTTGTAGACGCCGTAGATCGCCGCGGCGAGGGCCTCGCGGCCCGCGAGGGGACCTTCGAGTACGCCCGCGATCAGGTAGAGGACGAGGATGGCGCGCATTCCGTACCAGGAGAAGCGCTCCCACATCTCCGTCATGAAGAGTGTGGCCAGGCCGCGGGGGTGGCCGAAGAAGGTCTTGCCGGTGCTGCCGGCGGAGTCCTTCGTCAGACTGGACGCCATGGTGGTGGGTTCCTTGCTGGGTCGGGACGCGCGCGATGTGGTGCGCACGCGCCCGGGGCGGGTGGTCGGCCCGGCTCCGCGCCCCGTCCGCGCGTGCCCGTTCCCGGCCGACAGTTCCTGCGGCGCCGTCGCACGCACGGAGCCCGGCGGATCCCGCGCGGGCCGGCTTCCGGGACGGCCCCCGCGCACGGGTGCGTACGGGGTGTGCGGGGGGTGTGCGGGGGCCTCGGCCGCGGGCCCCGGCGCCTCCGCGCCAGGGGCCGCCGGCTTCCCGGACGACGCCTCGGCCAGGGTACGACACCGTCCCCCGCGCACCCGGCGTACGACGGACGGCGGGAGGCGCATGTCACACCTCCTGCCGGAACCGGACGGGCGCCGCCCGGTTCACCGGCGGCCCGCCGGAGCCGCCGCGGCGAGGTCTACCATCAGGCCATGACCCGAGTACTGCTCGCCGAGGACGACTCCTCCATCTCGGAGCCGCTGGCCCGAGCCCTGCGCCGCGAAGGGTACGAGGTCGAGGTGCGTGAGGACGGCCCCGGCGCGCTCGACGCCGGCCAGCACGGCGACATCGACCTGGTCGTGCTCGACCTCGGCCTGCCCGGCATGGACGGACTGGAGGTCTGCCGCCGGCTGCGCAACGAGGGGCACACCTTCCCCGTCCTGGTGCTGACCGCGCGCGCCGACGAGGTGGACACCGTCGTCGGACTGGACGCGGGCGCCGACGACTACGTCACCAAGCCGTTCCGGCTGGCCGAGCTGCTCGCCCGGGTGCGGGCCCTGCTGCGGCGGGGCGCCGTCGAGCCCGTGCAGCCCGCCGCCACCCACGGTGTGCGCATCGACGTCGAGTCGCACCGGGCCTGGATGGGGGAGGAGGAGCTCCAGCTCACGGCGAAGGAGTTCGACCTGCTGCGGGTGCTGGTGCGCGACGCCGGCCGCGTCGTCACCCGCGACCAGCTGATGCGCGAGGTCTGGGACACCACCTGGTGGTCGTCGACGAAGACCCTCGACATGCACATCTCCTGGCTGCGCAAGAAGCTCGGCGACGACGCGGCCAAACCCCGCTACATCGCCACGGTCCGCGGCATCGGCTTCCGCTTCGAGAAGGACTGACGGCCGCCTGGGGCCGCCGAAGGACACCGCAGGACCGCCGCGGGGAACACCGCGAGACCGCCGAAGACTTTGAAGGGCCCGCGCCGCCATGCGCAGACGTCTGATCAACTCCACGCTGGCCGTGGTCCTCGTCGTGATCGCGGTCTTCGGGGTCTCCCTGGTGATCGTCGAGACCCGCACCATCGAGGAGAGCGCCCGCGAGAGCGTCCGCTCCGACGCCGCACGGCTGGTCTCGGTCGTCGAGAGCCGCCTGGTCGCCGAGGAGAGTGTGACCGCCGCCTCCATGCGCTCCCAGGTCCCACACGACCGCCACGTCCGCATCGAGCTGCCCGGGCAGCCCCCCATCGAGCTGGGCGAGCGCCCCGGCGAGGGCGCCATCGAGGGACGCGCCGGCGAGCCGGACGACGTCACCGTCACCGTCCGGCAGGACGACGACCGGGTCCGTGAGGAGGTGGGCCGGACCCTGCTGATCATTCTGGCGGTGGCGCTGCTGGCGGTGATCTCGGCGGTGCTCCTGGCCGTGCGGCAGGCCCGTCGCGTCGCGGCCCCCCTCACCGATCTCGCCGAGACCGCCGAGCGCCTCGGTTCCGGCGACCCCCGTCCCCGCCACCGGCGCTACGGCGTGCCCGAGCTGGACCGGGTGGCGGACGTACTGGACGCCAGCGCCGAGCGGATCGCCCGGATGCTCACCGCCGAGCGGCGGCTGGCCGCGGACGCCTCCCACCAGCTCCGCACCCCCCTGACCGCGCTGTCCATGCGGCTGGAGGAGATCGTCACGGCGGCCGACGCCATCGAGACGGCCGGCGCCGGGGACATCACGGACGCCACCGGTACCACCGGCACCGCCCATGCCGCCGCCTCCACCATCCGGGAGGAGGCGCTGGTCGGTCTCGCCCAGGTGGAGCGGCTGACCGACGTGGTGCAGCGGCTGCTGACCAACTCGCGCGACCCCCGCTCGGGCTCCGCCGTGGGCTTCGACCTGGACGAGGTGGTCAAGCAGCAGATCGAGGAGTGGCGCCCGGCGTACCGCAAGGCGGGCCGGGCCGTCGTCCGCTCCGGCCGCCAGGGCCTGCGGGCGGTGGGGACCCCGGGAGCGGTGGCGCAGGTGCTGGCCACGCTCATCGAGAACGCCCTGATGCACGGCGGCGGCGCGGTCGCCCTGCGCACCCGGATCGCCGGGAACCAGGTGGTGGTCGAGGCGACGGACGAGGGGCCGGGTGTCGACCCGGAGCTGGGGTCGAGGGTGTTCGAGCGCACGGTCAGCGGGCGCAACTCCACGGGCCTGGGCCTGGCCGTCGCCCGCGACCTGGCGGAGGCCGACGGGGGACGCCTTGAGCTACTTCAGCAGCGCCCGCCGGTCTTCGCGCTCTTCCTCAGCCGTGAGGCCGACGAGCCGTCGGCGGGGGATTGACGCCTTGCGCCCCCCGCGGAAGACCCAGGTGCGGTACGCCCAGAAGCGGAAGACCGTGGCGATGCCGAGGCCGACGACGTTCTTGGCGATGTTGTCGGCCAGCGGCGAGGCCAGGCCCAGACCGTAGTGCGAGATGGCCAGCGCGCCGTTCTCGATCACCAGGCCGATGCCGCTGAACAGTGTGAACAGACCGGCCTCGCGGTGTATCCGGCTCTTGTCGGCGTGCCGGTAGGTCCAGTAGCGGTTGCCCAGGTAGTTGGTGCCGATGGCGACCGCGGTCGCCAACACCCCCGAGCGCACCGGAGCCAGGCCCAGGCCGTGGATGCAGAGGTTGAAGACGGCCACGTTGACGAGGAAGCCGAGGGCCCCCACCGTGCCGAACCTGGCCAGCTCGCGCCGTAGTCGCAGCAGCCTGGAGCGCAGTGCGCGCCGTTCACCCATAGTGATCCACTCGCCCCGTTCTCTCGGCTCTCGCGCGGCCCCGCGGGGCCCGCCGTCGCGTCCTGGCCCGCCATGCTAGCCACGCCCCCGTACCGCGACGGGTACCCGCCGTCCGGCCGATAGGCTACGGACGTGACATTTCCTGTGATCGGCATGGTCGGCGGGGGGCAGCTCGCGCGGATGACGCACGAGGCGGGCATCCCCCTCGGCATCAGGTTCAAGCTGCTCAGTGACACCCCGCAGGACTCCGCGGCCCAGGCGGTCCGCGACGTCGTCATCGGCGACTACCGCGATCTGGCCACTCTGCGCGACTTCGCCCGCGGCTGCGACGTGATCACGTTCGACCACGAGCACGTGCCCACCGGGCACCTGCGCGTCCTGGAGGCGGAGGGCATCCCGGTGCGGCCCGGCCCCGACGCGCTGGTGCACGCGCAGGACAAGGGCGTGATGCGGGCGCGGCTGAGCGAGATCGGCATCCCCTGCCCCCGGCACCGGATCGTGGCGGATCCGGCCGACGTCACGCGGTTCGCGCGGGAAGGCACCCCGGGGGAAGGCGCCCCGCGGAAGGGGGAGGGCTGGCCGGTCGTCCTCAAGACCGTCCGCGGCGGCTACGACGGCAAGGGCGTGTGGGTGGTGTCCTCCGAGGCTGAGGCCGCCGAGCCGTTCCGGGCGGGCGTGCCGGTACTGGCCGAGGAGAGGGTGGACTACGTCCGCGAGCTGGCGGCCAACGTGGTGCGCTCCCCGCACGGCCAGGCGGTGGCCTATCCGGTGGTGGAGTCGATCCAGGTGGACGGGGTGTGCGACACGGTGATCGCCCCGGCGCCCGGCCTGTCGCCGGAGCTGTCCGCCCACGCCCAGGAGACGGCGCTGACGATCGCGGGGGAGCTGGGCGTGACCGGCCACCTGGCGGTGGAGCTCTTCGAGACCCGCGACGGCCGTGTCCTGGTCAACGAGCTGGCCATGCGCCCCCACAACAGCGGCCACTGGACCCAGGACGGCGCGGTCACCTCCCAGTTCGCCAACCACCTGCGGGCCGTGCTCGACCTGCCGCTGGGCGACCCGCGCCCCCGCGCGCCGTGGACGGTGATGGCCAACGTGCTCGGCGGCGACTACCCCGACATGTACCAGGGGTACCTGCACTGCATGGCCCGCGATCCGCAGCTGAAGATCCACATGTACGGCAAGGACGTGAAGCCCGGCCGCAAGGTCGGCCACGTCAACACCTACGGCGACGACCTGGCGGACGTACGCGAGCGCGCCGCCCACGCCGCCGCCTATCTGCGAGGGACCATCACCGAATGAGCAACGCCCCCAGCCCCGCCTCCGCCCCCGTCGTGGGGATCGTCATGGGATCCGACTCGGACTGGCCCGTCATGGAGGCCGCGGCCGAGGCCCTGGACGAGTTCGAGGTCCCCTACGAGGTCGACGTCGTCTCCGCCCACCGCATGCCGCACGAGATGATCGCCTACGGCGACGAGGCGGCCGGACGCGGGCTGAAGGCGGTCATCGCGGGTGCCGGGGGAGCGGCCCACCTGCCGGGCATGCTCGCCTCCGTCACCCCGCTGCCGGTGATCGGCGTCCCCGTGCCGCTGCGGCACCTGGACGGCATGGACTCCCTGCTGTCCATCGTCCAGATGCCCGCCGGGGTCCCGGTCGCCACGGTCTCGGTCGGCGGCGCGCGCAACGCGGGCCTGCTGGCGGTCCGCGTCCTGGCGGCCCACGACGAGGAGCTGCGCGGGCGCATGGAGCGGTTCCAGGCGGAGCTGAAGGACCAGGCGCGGGAGAAGGGCAGGCGGCTGCGGAGCAAGGTCGCCGCGGGAGGCGCGGGGTTCGGCTTCGGGGGCAGGTGAGATGGGCCACTCCGCCGAGCTGCTGGCACGGGCCAGGGCACTGCTGGAGGCATACCCCGTCGCCGACGGCCACAACGACCTGCCGTGGGCGCTGCGCGAGCAGGTCGCCTACGACCTCGACCGGCGCGACATCGCCGGTGACCAGTCGGCCCATCTGCACACCGACATCCCGCGGCTGCGCGCGGGCGGGGTGGGAGCGCAGTTCTGGTCGGTCTACGTGCGCACCGATCTGACCGGCGACGCCGCCGTCAGCGCCTGTCTGGAGCAGATCGACGTGGTGCGGCGGCTGGCCGACCGCCACCCGGCCGACCTCAGGCCCGCCTTCACCGCCGACGACATGGAGGCGGCCCGCGCCGAGGGCCGCATCGCCTCCCTGATGGGCGCCGAGGGCGGCCACTGCGTCAACAACTCCCTGGCCACACTGCGCGCCCTGTACCGGCTGGGTGTGCGTTACATGACGCTCACCCACAACGACACCGTCGACTGGGCGGATTCGGCCACCGACACCCCGCGCCACGACGGGCTGACCCGCTTCGGCGAGGAGGTCGTGCGGGAGATGAACCGGCTGGGGATGCTGGTGGACCTCTCCCATGTGGCGCCCGCCACCATGCGCGACGCCCTGCGCGTGACGACGGCGCCGGTGGTCTTCTCGCACTCCTCGGCCCGCGCGGTGTGCGACCACCCGCGCAACATCCCCGACGACGTACTGGAGCGGCTTCCGGTCAACGGCGGTGTGGCGATGGCCACATTCGTGCCGAAGTTCGTGCTGCCGGCCGCCGTCGCCTGGACCGAGGCCGCCGACGAGAACATGCGCGCCCACGGCCTTCACCCCCTGGACGGCACGGAGAGGGGCCTGGCGGTCCAACGCGCGTACGAGGAGGCCAACCCGCGTCCGGTGGCCACGGCGGCGACGGTCGCCGACCATCTGGACCACATGCGCGAGGTCGCGGGCATCGACCACATCGGCATCGGCGGCGACTTCGACGGCACGGCCTTCACCCCGTCCGACCTGAGCGATGTGTCCGGATACCCGCACCTGGTGGCGGAGTTGCTGGACCGCCGCTGGTCCGAGGCCGACCTCGCCAAGCTCACCTGGCGGAACGCGGTGCGCGTGCTGCGCGACGCGGAGGCGGTCGCCCGCCACGAGCAGACCAGGCGCGGTCCGTCCATCGCCACCATCGGACAGCTCGACGGGTAGCTCCTTGACCTCCTCGTGATTCAACTCACGAGCCGACCCTCCCCGGTGCGTCGCTCTGCGTGACGGGGAGGGTCTTCTGCGTCATGGCTCCTGGTGGTGGAGGGGTGTGACGTGGTGTCAGGGAGGGGCGTCGCCACTCTTCGGAAGGTGAATGCGGCGGACAGTGATGATCGGATGATCATTAAAGCCTTCGAAACGGGCGTCCTGTGACCCATCGGCTTGTATCGGCGGAAACGATATGCCTACCTTTCTGGTCGCGCCGTACGAATGTGCGGCGGCCCGCTGTCGAACGCCGAATCCTGTCAACGGCGGCGGGCTGGACCATCCACACCACCCGATGGCAGGAGCGGGGGACCCAAGGTAAGCCGCCGTCCCGGGCCCACAGGGCCCGTACGGGACGGCTTGGGGTGAAGCCATGCCGCGGCACGCGCCGCGGCACACATGGCCGGGCAACTCCAGCCCGAACCCGACAGCTCACCTCGCAGGCGTAGGAGAAGGAGCACACCTATGTCCGCACGCGGACGTCACCGTCGTATTCGCAACAGCCGCCTCACCCGCCTGTCGCTGGCCATCTCCGTGGGCGGCGCCGGCATGGCCCTCCCCCTGGTGGCCGCCGGCGGGGCCAGCGCCGCCTCCGTCGAAACCTGGGACAAGGTCGCCCAGTGCGAGAGCACGGGCAACTGGTCCATCAACACCGGTAACGGCTTCTACGGCGGTCTGCAGTTCACGCAGAGCACCTGGGCCGCCTTCGGCGGCACCCAGTACGCGCCGCGTGCCGACCTCGCCACCAAGGACCAGCAGATCGCCGTCGCCGAGAAGGTGCTGGCGGGACAGGGCCCGGGCGCCTGGCCCGTGTGCTCGGTCAAGGCAGGCCTGACCAAGGGCGGTCCCGCCCCGGCCGTCTCCCCCGACGGTCAGAGCAACCCGACCGAGCAGGAGGAGCAGGTCCCGTCCGCCGCTCCGAAGGCCGAGGCCAAGCCCGAGCCGAAGCAGGAGAAGAGCGAGCCCGAGGCCACGCCGCAGCGCGCGGACCGCGGTGAGCGCGCCCGGAGCGGCGCCGACAACGGCACCTCCTACGAGGTCGCCGGCGGCGACACCCTCTTCAAGATCGCCGATGCCCAGGGCGTCCAGGGCGGCTGGGAGCGCATCTACGAGGACAACCGCCAGGTCATCGGCGACAACCCGAACCTGATCTTCCCGGGCCAGGAGCTCACCCTGGGCGGTGCCGCCGCCCAGCAGAAGGCCGCGGCCAAGCCCCAGGCCGAGACCGAGAGCAAGCCCCAGGTCGAGGCCGAGGCCGAGCCGGCTGCGAAGGCCGAGGAGACCGAGCGAGCCGAGGCCGAGCGCACCGACCGCAGCGACCGCGCCGCGGTCACCGGTTACACCGCCCCGGTGAACGCCGCTCCGTCCGGCTCCTACAAGGCCTCGGGCGCGCGCTGGTCCAACGGCCACACAGGTGAGGACTTCGCCGCCGCCTCCGGCACCCCGGTTAAGGCCGTCACCAACGGCACCGTGGTCTCCGCCGGCTGGGGCGGCGCCTACGGCAACCAGATCGTCATCCGCCACGAGGACGGCCGGTACAGCCAGTACGGCCACCTGTCCTCGCTGTCGGTCAGCGCCGGCCAGTCGGTCAGCGCCGGCCAGCAGATCGGCGCCGTCGGTTCCACCGGCAACAGCACCGGCCCGCACCTGCACTTCGAGATCCGTACCGCCCCCGGCTACGGCTCGGACATCGACCCGCTGGCCTACCTGCGGGCCAACGGCGTCAGCATCTGAGGGTCCTGACCCTCGCCGGCCCGGAGCCGGTCATGAGGCGGGCGGGCAAGGAGTGTGCGGACACTCCTTGCCCGCCCGCCTCTTCTCCGTGTTTCCGCGGCGCGCCGCCGCCTCCACTCCCTCGCGGGCGGCCGGCTCAGTCGACGCAGAGGCAGAAGGGGTGCCCGGCGGGGTCGCGGTAGACGCGGAAACCGCGCTCGCCCCCGCCGCCCTGGAGCAGTTCGGCCCCCAGTTCCAGCGCCTCCCGCTCGGCCGCGTCCAACTCCTCGCGGGGCACGTGGAAGTCGAGGTGGAACTGCTGCGACCGCTCGGCGCTCGGCCACTGCGGCGGCACGTGCCCGCGCGCCTCCTGGAAGGCGAACGTCCGGCCCTTCAGGGAGCCCGATTCGAACGTCACCTCCGCCCACCGGCCCTCGCTCTCGACCTTCCCGCCCAGCAACCGTGCGTAGAAGTCCGCGAGCCTCCCCGGCTCGGGGCAGTCCAGTACGACGACGTCCCGCAGTGTGGTGATGGCCATGGTGCTCATCCCTCCTGTGTCGTGGGTCACCCCTCTGCTACCCGGCCTGTCGCCTGCTGACGACCCCGGCCGCAGGCGCGCACCACGGCCGTCCGGGGGGCTGAGCGGCCCCGGGGGCGGGGCGGACCCTACGCCGTCGGCCGGCCCAGTGCGCGGAAGGACCAGCCGGCCTTGCGCCACAGGGCCGGATCGAGGGTGTTGCGGCCGTCCAGGACGCGCTTGTGCGCCACGGCCTGGCCCAGCTCCTCCGGATCGAGCTCCCGGAACTCGCTCCACTCCGTCAGATGCAGCACGGCGTCCGCCCCGCGCACCGCCTCCGGCACGCTGTCCGCGTAGCCCAGGGTGGGGAAGACCCGCCGGGCGTTCTCCATGCCCTTGGGGTCGTAGACCGTCACCTGCCCGCCCTGCAGATGGATCTGGCCGGCGACGTTCAGCGCCGGCGAGTCCCGCACGTCGTCGGAGTCCGGCTTGAAGGTCGCCCCCAGCACCGCCACACGCTGCCCCAGGAACGCGCCGCCGACCGTCTCGCGGGCCAGCTCCACCATGTGGGAGCGGCGGCGCATGTTGATCGAGTCCACCTCGCGCAGGAACGTCAGCGCCTGGTCGGCGCCCAACTCGCCCGCCCGCGCCATGAACGCGCGGATGTCCTTGGGCAGGCAGCCGCCGCCGAAGCCGATCCCGGCGCGCAGGAACTTACCCCCGATCCGGTCGTCGTACCCGATGGCCTCCGCCAGTTTCACCACGTCGCCGCCGGCCGCCTCGCAGACCTCGGCCATGGCGTTGATGAACGAGATCTTGGTGGCCAGGAAGGAGTTCGCGGCCGTCTTCACCAGCTCCGCCGTCGGGAAGTCGGCGACGACGAAGGGCGAGCCCCCGGCCACCGGTTTCGCGTACACCTCGCGCAGCAGCTCCTCGGCGCGCGCCGAGCGTACCCCGATCACGATGCGGTCCGGGCTCAGGGTGTCCTCGACGGCGAAGCCCTCGCGCAGGAACTCCGGGTTCCACGCCAGTTCCGCCGCGTCGCCGGCCGGGGCCAGCTCGGCCAGCCGCCGTGCCAGCCGGTCCGCGCTGCCCACCGGAACCGTGGACTTGCCCACCACCAGGGCGGGCCGCGTCAGGTGCGGGGCCAGGGAGTCCACCGCGCTGTCCACATAGGACATGTCGCACGCGTACTCGCCCTGTTTCTGCGGGGTGTTCACACAGACGAAGTGGACGTCGCCGAACGCGCCCGCCTCCTCCCAGGAGGTGGTGAAGCGCAGCCGCCCGGTCGATCCCCGGACCCCGGCGACATGGCGGCGCAGCAGCTCCTCCAGGCCGGGCTCGTAGAACGGCACCCGCCCGGCGGAGAGCGTCTCGATCTTCTCCGGCAGCACGTCCAGACCCAGCACCTCGAAGCCCAGCTCGGCCATGGCCGCGGCGTGCGTCGCGCCGAGGTAACCGGTGCCGATCACGGTGATCCTGAGGGCCATGGACTGCTCCTGGGGGTGCGGGCGAAGTGCTGCCCGCGAGCATATCCGGCCGCCGCCGGCCCCGCCGAGGGCCGTGCGGGGCGGTCCGGACGCAGCGCGCGGGACCGGGTGTCGGCAAGCTCATGTATTCACAGCGGCGGCGGACCACTAGAATTGTGTTACTTAACGGTAGTTAGCAGCAGTGCACCCAGGGAGTGAGACACCGTGGCGGGATCGACCGACTTCGACCTCTACCGTCCGTCGGAGGAGCACGACATGCTCCGCGAATCGGTGCGCTCGCTCGCCGAGGCGAAGATCGCGCCCTTCGCGGCCGAGGTGGACGAGCAGGGCCGCTTCCCGCAGGAGGCCCTGGAGGCGCTGGTCGCTGGCGACCTGCACGCCATCCACGTACCCGAGTCCTACGGCGGTGCGGGCGCCGACGCGCTCGCGACCGTCATCGTGATCGAGGAGGTCGCCCGCGTCTGCGCCTCGTCCTCCCTGATCCCGGCCGTCAACAAGCTCGGCTCCCTCCCGGTGGTCCTGTCCGGTTCCGAGGAGCTGAAGAGCAAGTACCTCGCACCGCTGGCCAAGGGCGACGCGATGTTCTCCTACTGCCTCTCCGAGCCGGAGGCCGGCTCGGACGCCGCGGGCATGAGGACCCGCGCCGTGCGCGACGGGGACACCTATGTGCTCAACGGCGTCAAGCGCTGGATCACCAACGCCGGCGTCAGCGAGTACTACACCGTGATGGCCGTCACCGACCCCGAGAAGCGTTCCAGGGGCATCTCGGCCTTCGTGGTGGAGAAGGGCGACGAGGGAGTCTCCTTCGGCGCCCCGGAGAAGAAGCTCGGCATCAAGGGCTCCCCGACCCGCGAGGTCTACTTCGACAACGTCCGCATCCCCGCCGACCGCATGATCGGCGAGGAGGGCACCGGCTTCGCCACCGCGATGAGGACCCTGGACCACACCCGCATCACCATCGCGGCCCAGGCCCTCGGCATCGCCCAGGGCGCACTGGACTACGCCAAGGGCTACGTCGCCGAGCGCAAGCAGTTCGGCAAGCCGATCGGCGACTTCCAGGGCGTGCAGTTCATGCTCGCCGACATGGCGATGAAGCTGGAGGCCGCCCGCCAGCTCACCTACGCGGCCGCCGCCCGCTCCGAGCGCGTCACCCTCGGCGCCGACGGCAAGGCCGAGGACCTGACCTTCTACGGCGCCGCCGCCAAGTGCTACGCCTCCGACGCCGCCATGGAGATCACCACGGACGCCGTACAGCTGCTGGGCGGCTACGGCTACACCCGCGACTACCCGGTCGAGCGCATGATGCGCGACGCCAAGATCACCCAGATCTACGAGGGCACCAACCAGGTCCAGCGCATCGTGATGGCCCGCAACCTGCCGTAAGGCGGACCTCTCATTGATGGAAGCGGCTCCCGGGTTCGCCGGGTGCCGCTTCCATGGGCCGGAACCCCCTGGCGGCCTCCGCGCCCCCCCCCCGCCCCCCCCCCCCCCCCGGTACCATGGCACGGAACCCGATGCCGGCCTCCGCGCCACATGCTCACTCAAAGCAACAGCGTGAACACGCAGAGCGGTACCGTATCCATGGCGGCGGAATCTGAGCTGGGGAACGCGGGGGAGTGGGCATGGGAGCCAGGAAGCCGAACGAGGGTCTGCGGCGCGTTCTGACCGAGAGCCAGTGGTCGCAGTCCCAGCTCGCCCTGGCGGTCAACCGCGTCGGGGCGGAGGCCGGGGTGCCGCTGCGGTACGACGAGTCGGCGGTGAGCCACTGGCTGAGCGGCACCCGGCCGCGCAAGGCGGTGCGCCCGTTCATCCGTGAGGCCCTGTCACGTCGGCTGCGCAGGCCGGTGACGCTGGCCGAGATCGGTCTGGGGGACGGGGAGACGGGCGGTGGCGCGGATACCGTGGAAGGACTGATGACCCTCGGGAGGAGCGACATGGACCCGTCCCGCAGGAGCGTGCTGGGCGTCGGCCTCTTCTCCGTGGCGCTGACCGTCCCCGGCTGGCAGGACGTGGTGGGCCGGATGGAGGCGGTACGGGCCGGCCGCAGCGTGCGCATCGGGCGGCCGGAGGTGGACATGGTGACCGCCATGACCGAGCGCATCAGCGAACTGGACGACCGGTTCGGCGGCCGTCACGCCCGCCCGATGGCCGCCTCGTTCATCGTCAACACCGTGGCGGCGTACCTGCGCGCCGACGCCCCCGAGCCGGTGCGCAGGGACATGCTCTCGGCCGCCTCCGACCTGTGCTACCTCACCGGCTACATGGCCGTGGACGAAGGGCTGCAGGGGCTGGCGCAGCAGTACTACCTCAAGGCCCTGGAACTGGCCGGCGCGGCCGAGGACCACCTCACCTACTGCACCACCCTGCGCGGCATGAGCGTCCAGGCCGCCGACCTCGGCCACGGGCCGCAGGCCCTGCGCCTGGCCGACGCCGCAGCCGCCGCCTCCCCCCAGGCCGGACCGCGCATGCGCGCCTTCCTCGCCGGCCAGCAAGCGTATGCCGCCGCCCAGACCGGCGACCGCCACGCCGCCCTGGCCCACCTGCGCGACGCGGAAGTGGCGATGGAGAAGGCCGAGTCACCCGCCGGGGTCTCGGGCCGGTACGACCCGGCCGCACTCGCGGATCACACGAGCCAGGCGCGGTACGAACTCGGAGACATCAGCGGGGCGGTCAAGGCCAAAGCGGAGTCCAACAGGCTCCGGCAGCCCACGCAGCGCAGAAGCCGGGTGCGGAACCTGGCGATCGCCGCCGAACGGCAGATGCGACTCGGCCACCTCGAAGAAGCCTCCGCGACCTGGCACTCGGCCCTGGACGACTACCCGCACGTCCAGAGCGGACGAGTGGACGACCGCATCCGCACCATGGTCACCCTGATCCGCCCCCACCTGCGCAACCGCACCGCCCGCGACCTCCACGACCGCGTGCGGACGCTGACCCCGGCCGTACTCCGGACCTGATGAGGAAGCCCCCGCAGGAGCGAGGACTTCCCTCCGTCCAGGGGCTATCCCCGAAAGACGATGTTGCGCGTGTCGTCCAGCCGTACTCGCTGTCCGCGTCCGTCGACCGACAGACCGAAGCGGGACCGCTGCGGCCTGCCCAATGCGTACCAGCGGTGGAAAGCCTCCCGCACCTCGCCCCACAGCGAGCGGGGACCATACTGCTCCACCTCGTACGTTTCCTGGCCGGGCACGTATTCCACGGTCGCCCATGACTTCCCGTCGTCGGCGAGGAACCACAAGGTTGCCTCCCCGCTGTCGTCGTCAGCCTCACACCACCGGTACCACGCATCGGTGACGAAGAGACTGACGAAAAACGCCGGGGCGTCCTGGATGACGTTCTGCGGTGGGATGTCGGTGGTTCCCTTGTCACCCTCCTCACCATGGTAGTAATCCGTGATGCGACCGGCCCCGGCCCGCTGAGTGCGGTCCCACATGAAGGCCGGGTAACCGGAGAACGTCCCACGCGCCTTGCCGCCCACCACATCCAAGGTGGCGTAGGAGCCGCTGAAGAAGCTTGTGCCCCATGGGGTTACGATTCGCCCGTCAGAACACTGCTCCAGCCATGCTTCCGGCACCTCCCGTACGGTGCACGTACAGATGACCCGCTGGTACGGCGCGCCCCGGGGGTATCCTTCGCGGCCATTGCCGAGGACAGTCGTCGGGTGGAACCCCGCCCGCCTCAGGTTCTCCCCGGCAGTGCCCAGGACCGCCTCGTCCATCTCCACGCTGGTCACGTTGTGCTCGCCCAGTCGGTGACACAACCAGGCGGTGTTGTAAGCGGTGCCGGTGCCGATCTCCAGGACCCGATGCCCTTCCCGTACATCGAGCAGGCCGAGCATTTCGAGCATGATCGACGGCATGGAGGATGACGACGTGGAGAGCCTGAACGCGTCATCGGCGGTGGGCTTGCCGTCGTTGACCTGAGTCACGACAGGGGTGTCCGCGTAGACGGCCCGCAGCCACCCCTCGGGGTCCTCACGGAGTCGTCGCCGACGCGATGGAAGAGAACGTCCTCCTCGACGAGCAAGACGGCGCGGTGACGCCCGTCGCGGATGACACGGGAGCGCTTCACACGTGCTGCCGCAGCCTCGTCAACGTCGTTGGCATGGGCCGGCTGGCGGGGTGGGAACGATCAGATCTTGTACTCCTCGTGCGGAACACCGCGTTCCCAGGCGGCCTCGAACGACATGGCGAACAGTTTCAGGACGCCTGGCTCCGAGGAGAACTCGTCAGCCACGAGGGAGCCGTCCCCCGCGAAGTGGTGGATCCTGGCCAACCGATCATCGAACAACCAAACGACCCTCACTCTCCGCTTCGGATCCGTCAGGAGGGCAGTGATGTGTGTGGGCTCCCGGACCGTCCGGTCCGGGAGCCCACACGTTCACATGGCCATGGCGGCGTCTTCCCCGCGCGAGCGGGTTCAGTCGGCCTTGACCGTGACCTTCTCGCCGTTCCTCATCTGCTCGACGAGCTGCTTGACCCTGGCCATGTCCCACTTGAGCGAGCCCTGCGGTGCGGCCCCCGCTATCGGCATGTTCATCGAGGTGCCCTCGCCGCCCGAGACGCCCTTCATGGCCCAGAACATCGAGGCGAGGTCGAACAGGCCCATGTCCTCGTCCACGATCAGGGTGTCCAGCCCGGCGCCCAGCGTCGGGTAGAGCCTGAAGGGGTTGATGATGGTGGAGGGGGTGGCGGCCTGGTTCGCCAGGGCGGAGAGGAACTTCTGCTGGTTCTTGGTGCGCTCCAGGTCGCTGCCGGCCTCGTAGCGGTTGCGGACGAAGGCCAGGGCCTGGGCGCCGTCGAGGGTCTGGCGGCCCTTCTTGAAGTCGGCGCCGGAGTTCTTGTCCCTGATGTCGCGGGGGATGTCCATCTCCACGCCGCCGAGGGCGTCCACGATGGAGGCGAATCCGCCGAAGCCGATCTCCGCGTAGTGGTCTATGCGCAGGCCGGTGTTGTACTCGACGGTGCGGACCAGCAGGGTGGCGCCGTCCATGGAGTAGGCGGCGTTGAGCTTGCGCGCACCGGGGGAGGGGAAGGTCTTCCCGCTCTCGGAGCCCTTGAACTCCGGGATGGTGACCCAGGAGTCGCGGGGCAGGGAGACCATCGTGTTCCCCTCGGGGCCCACATGCAGGATGATCATGGAGTCGGTGCGCTTGCCCTCCGCCGAACCGGTGCGCAGCTCCTTCCTCTCCTCGTCCGACAGCCCCTCGCGGCTGTCGGAGCCGACTATGAGGTAGGTGGTGCCCTCGCCCTTCTCGGGCCGGTCCGTGACCGTACTCAGGTCGACCTCCCGGCGCAGCTCGGAGTCGGCCCAGAAATATGTGCCGACCGACCACACCAGCAACACGGCGAGCAGTGTGACGAGCCCCGTCTTGAACCGGCGACCCCAGTCCGGAGCGGGTCTCGCGCCGCCGTACCCGGGCGCGGCGGGCCCCGCGGGCCCCGCGGGCCCGGCCGGGCCGCCGCCCGCGTACCCGGAACCGGCGTACACCTGGCCCGTGTTGTAGCCGGAGTCGTAGCTCGCGCGGCCGCCGTGGCCGTAGCCGCCGGGATCGTTGCCGGGTCCGGTCGTCGGTACGGTGCGGTTGGGAACCGGGCGCGGGCCGACGCCGCCGCCGTTGGGCCAGTCAGTCATGGGAGGCAGTGTGCCCTCCCCGACCGGGCGCGCCATAGACAGGGAGGCGGAACGGAAGCGCGGCTGTTGCAGAGCTGATGCATTGCGGGGGCGGGCGGGGCAGGGGAGGGGCGCGGGGGCGTGCGGTATCACACCGGGCCACCCGGTTCCGCCGGTACGGGCGGCTTAGGGTGGAAGCATGACCACTCAGGCCCAGGCCACCCAGCACGAACCGCCGGGCAAGCCCACCGCTGCGTCCCGCACCACCCTGTCCCACATCATGACGGGGAACGACACCAACCTCCTCGGCACCGTCCACGGCGGTGTGATCATGAAACTGGTCGACGACGCGGCGGGCGCGGTCGCCGGCCGGCACTCCGGAGGTCCGGCGGTCACGGCGTCGATGGACGAGATGGTCTTCCTGGAACCGGTCCGGGTGGGTGACCTGGTGCATGTGAAGGCCCAGGTGAACTGGACCGGCCGGTCCTCGATGGAGGTCGGCGTGCGGGTGCTGGCCGAGCGCTGGAACGAGTCCACGCCCGCGACCCAGGTCGCCTCCGCCTACCTGGTGTTCACCGCGGTCGACGAGAACGGCCGGCCGCGGCCCGTACCGCAGGTGGTCCCCGAGACCGAGCGCGACGAGCGGCGCCGTCAGGAGGCCCAGATCCGGCGTACGCACCGGCTCGCCAGGCGTCGCGCCATCAAGGAGCTGCGCGACCGGCGGGCGGCCGAGGGCATGACGGAGGACTGACAGCCGTACGGCCCGTGGTCGCGGTCACGGGAGCAGGGTCACGGGCAGACGGCCTCGTCGCCCGTGGCCGCCTTTCCGCCCGCGCCCCGGCCCTCCGGGGGCGCGGACTCCCGCGCCCTTGGCTTCGGACTCGCGGAGGACTCGGGAGCGTGGCGCACCCGCAGCACCTCGCGGTGGTCGGCGCCCAGCACGACCTCCATCACCCGCCCCTGCCCCTCGACCTCCTCCAGCTCCGCGCCGGGCAGCGCGGTGGCCAGGGCGCGCGCCGAGCGGTCCCACTCGGGGTCGTGGCGGATGACCGTCCGCCGCACGTCCTGCTTCTCCGCGCCGCGCGGGGTACCGGTGGTGTCGAAGCCGGTGGCGCGCAACTCGCGGTCCACACGCGCGCCGAGGGCGGCGACCGGTGTGCCGTTCTCGATCTGCACCCGGATCTTCCCCGGGTCCACCGGGACCGGGAGGGGGCCGGACGGACGCGGCGCGTGCCGCCGGGGCGCCGCGCCCGGTTCCTCGTCGAGGTTCTTGTCGTCCCGCCCCGCCCTGCTCTCCGCCTCGCGGTCCGCGCCCGCCGCGACGTCCGGGGACAGCGGCCGGTCCTGGCGCAGTGCCGCGAACAGCTTCCCGGCCCTGTCCTCGTCCCAGACCACGGTGGAGCCGATGCCGGGCACGCTGTGGTCGGGGTCGTCCAGGGGCACCGAGGCGAACTCCGAGGAGGCCGCGGTGAAGCCGCGCATCGCCCGTCCCAGGGCCAGCAGTTCGTGGGTGCCGAAGTCCCGGTCGGCGCGCATCGTTCCCAGGAGCGCCGAGGCGACCCGCCGCAGCCGGACAGGGTCCGCCAGTACCCCGCTTCCGGTCGCCTCGTCGATCACGGCGGCCAGGAAGCGCTGCTGGCGCCTGATGCGGCCGAGGTCGCCCTCGGCGTCGACCTGCCGGGCGCGGACGTACCGCAGTGCCTGCCCGCCGTCGAGCCGGGTGGTGCCGGCGGGCAGATCGAGGCCACTGCGGCTGTCGGCCAGCGGCCGGGTGGTGCACACCGGGACGCCGCCCAGGGCGTCGACGGTCCGCATGAAACTGGTGAAGTCGACCTCCAGGTAGTGGTCGACACGCACTCCCGTCATCTCCTCGACGGTGCGGACGGTCAGGTGCGGGCCGCCGAGGGAGTAGGCGGCGTTGATCTTCCCGGTGCGGCCGGTGCGGAGCTCGCCGGTGGCGGGGTCGGTGTGGGCGGGGAACTCGGTGTAGGAGTCGCGGGGGATACTCACCACGCTGGCCCGGTCGCGGTCGGCGGACAGGTGGACCAGCATGAGCGTGTCGGTGCAGTTGCAGGGGGTGCCGCCGAGGGAGTACCGCCGCCGCTCCTCCTCGGTGACGGTGCCGCGTCCGTCGGTGCCGACGACCAGGAAGTTGAGGCCGTCGCCGCTCTGAGGACGGTGGCTGAGTCCGTGGAAGGGGTCCACCCGCTCCAGCCGGCCGTCCAGCTCGGATACCAGCGCGTGGCCGATACCGCCGACCATCAGCACCATCACCGAGACGGCGGTGGCCGCCCGGAAGCCCCAGCGTGACGGACCCCGCCGCTTCGGCCGGGGACGGGCGTGGCGACCGCGCTGACGGGACCGTGCGGGCATCGGGGAGCACCTCCGTGGCGGTGGGGGCCAGGAAGCGGCCAACATAGGCCCATACGATCTACGGACCACCGATCCCACGCCGCCCGCCGCCCGCGGCCACCCGGCTGCCGTGCGAGCGCATCACCCGATCGCGGTACCGTGACCCGGTGAGCTCTCCTGTCGAACCCACCTCCCCGGCCGCGGCGCCGCCCGCGGTATCCGTGATCATGCCGGCGCTCAACGAGGAGCGGCATCTGCGCAGCTCGGTGCGGCACATCCTGGAGCAGGACTACGCCGGCGAGCTGGAGGTCGTGATCGCGCTCGGTCCCTCCGAGGACCGCACCGACTCCATCGCCGCCGAGCTGGCCCGCGAGGACCCGCGGGTGCGCACCGTGCCCAACCCCGCCGGCCGTACCCCCGCCGGCCTCAACGCGGCCATCGCCGCCTCCCGCCACCCGGTCGTGGTACGGGTGGACGGGCACGGGATGCTCTCGCCCGACTACATCGCGACCGCCGTGCGGCTGCTGGAGGAGACCGGCGCGGCCAACGTCGGCGGCATCATGCACGCCGAGGGCGAGAACGACTGGGAGAAGGCCGTGGCCGCCGCCATGACCTCCAGGATCGGGGTGGGCAACGCGGCCTTCCACACCGGAGGCCGGGCGGGCGAGGCCGAGACGGTCTACCTGGGCGTCTTCCGCCGCGAGGTGCTGGAGCGCCAGGGCGGCTACAACGAGGAGTTCATCCGGGCGCAGGACTGGGAGCTGAACTTCCGCATCCGCCAGGACGGCGGGCTGATCTGGTTCTCGCCCGAGCTGCTGGTCTCCTACCGCCCCCGGCCCAGCGTCCGCGCGCTGGCCAGGCAGTACCGCGACTACGGCCGCTGGCGTCATGTGGTGGCCCGCTACCACTCCGGTTCGATCAACCTGCGCTACCTGGCGCCGCCGGCGGCCGTACTGGCCATCGGGGCGGGTCTGGTGGCGGGCGCGCTGGTCACGCCGTGGGCCCTGGTCGTCCCGGGCGGCTACCTGGCGGCCGTCACCGCGGGATCGGTCCCGGCGGGCAGGGGGCTGCCGTTCGGGGCGCGGGTGCGCGTCCCGCTGGCGCTGGCCACCATGCACATGTCCTGGGGGTGGGGCTTTCTGACGAGCCCCCGGAAGCTGGCGGAGAAGGTGAGGGCCGGCCGCCGCGAGCCGGTGGCGGCCGGCGGCTGACCGGGGCCCGCCGTACGCACCACGGGCCGCGTCCCCGTTCCCCGGGGGCGTGGCCCGTTCCCGTTCTCCCGCCCCGCCGGGGGGCGTCAGGTCACCTGGTCAACGGATCACCAGGTGTGGGCAGGGTTGACGTTCATGCACTTCTCCTCGTCGCCGTTGAGCGCGTTAGCGCTCTCGGGGGCCCCGCGCTCGTCGTCCTCCTCGGACCGGGGCTGCCCGGGGTAGGCGTTCCCCTCCCGCCAGTCGGCGCCGATCACCAGGGTGACCTGCCCGACTCCGGCGGACTGGCGTGCGGACCGCTCGGGCAGGCCCAGGGCCTTGGCCACGGCCAGGGCGTCACCGTGCAGGTCCTCGCTCGGGTACGACACGGTGGTGTCGGCCTGAGGGCTCTCCTCCGGATCGGTCGCGGCCCGGTCGAAGCCGAGCCGCCGCAGCTCCTCGGCGATGGTGCCGGCGCGGCCGTTGACGGGACCGAGGGTCACGGTGCGGGTGCCGTTGCGGACCCGCACCGGGATCTCGCCGGCCGGAGCGGCGGGGTCGGAGGTCTTCTCCTCCTTCTTGGGCTCGTCCATGCCGTCGAGGGCGATGTCGTCCCGGATGAGGGAGAAGACCTTCTCGGCGTCACCGGGCTTGGGCACCACGTAGCTGCCGCCGTCGGAGTACTCCCACGGCATGGTGGCCATGGTGATCCGCTCGGTGGGGACCTGCTTGAGCTCGTTGCCCAGGTCGTAGAGGTCCTTGACGCCCCCGATGCCGTCGTCGACGGTGAGCGCCTCGGTCGCGGCCTCGGCGAGCGACCTGAGCTTGCCCGGGTCGGTGAGCCTGGTACCCGCCTTGAGCCGGCGCACCATCGAGTTCATGTACATGTGCTGGGCCCGCGCCCGGCCGATGTCCGTGCCGTCCCCGAAACCGTGCCGGGTGCGCAGCCACTGCAGGGCCTGCTCGCCGCGGACGGTGGTCTCGCCCTTCTCCAGGCGCAGACCGGACCTGCTGTCGTGGACGTTGGCGTCCACGCAGACCGGGACGCCGCCCACCGCGTCGGCCATGTCCACCACACCCGCGAAGTCGATCATCATGAAGTGGTCGACGGGTATGCCGGTCAGCTCCATCCAGGTGGCGACCGTGCAGCCCGGCCCGCCGTACCGGAGACTGGAGTTGATCTTTCCGGTGCTCTGCGGGTGGACCGTGTCGTCCTCGGGGTCGGTGCACTCGGGGATGGTCACCTTGGTGTCCCGGGGGACGCTGAGCACCGAGATGCTGTCGCGGTCGGCCGAGAGGTGCAGCAGCATCTGGACGTCGGCCAGCGGTTTGCGCCCCACGTCGTCACGGGAACCGCCGAGTTCGAGGTTCCGCTCGGAGTTACGGCTGTCGGAACCCAGCAGCAGGATGTTGAGGGGGGTGCGGCCCTCCGCGTTCTGCCGGTGCTTGAGCTGGTTGTCGCCGAGGGTGAGGGGCTTCTTGGCGAGGTTGCCGTTGAGGTGCTCGTAGTAGAGGTAACCGGCGCCCGCCGTGCCGAGTACCAGCACGGAGAGGGAGAGCGCCGTCCAGCGCAGTACCCGCGCGCCGCGGCCCGCACGCCGCTCCGGGTCGCCGACGCGGAGGCCCGGGCCGCCGGTCCCGTCCTCCCGGCTCTCCCCGGAGCGCACGGACCTCTCCGGCCCACCGGATGCGTCCGGCCCGTCGTACATGCTGTCGTTCCAGCCGAAGTCCTCCGGCCGAGGGGTGCGTTCGTGTGCGCCTCTCCCCCCTGTGGTGCACTGCCCCAACGGGCCCTCTCCCTATGATCCGGTCCGTGCGCGGAAGCGGCGCACGGGAGTCACTTGGCGCATATCTGCTTGTCGGCCTCCACCTTCCCGAGGTCCTCCGGCGCCTTCGCCGGGGCCGCGATGGGGACGCCGGCCCCCTTGAAGTCGGCACCGAGCGTCAGGACCATCGGTTCCATCGGCCCGGCGTCCACGGAGCCGGGCTTCAGGGCCGAGGCGGGCAGGCCCATGATGTCGGCGAGCTTGCGGGCCTGGTCGGCCTGGTCGGGCCCGTACTCCAGGGTCGTTTCGTCGAGTTGCTCGGGCGCGTTGCCGCCGTTGCTGGACTTCAGCACGCTCTGGGTGTTCTGCAGCCAGGTGAGGGTCGTCTGCGCGGCCCCGGCGATCTCCCCGCCGTTGAGGACCTCCACGCGTACGTCGGAGGCCGCGGCCCGCTCGCCCTTGAGCAGTGCCTCCTGCTTCTTCTTCGCCTCGTCCTTGGCGGCCTTCTCCTTCTTCTCCACCTCGGTGAAGGAGACGTCCTCGCGCAGCATCGCGAAGACCTGGGCGGCCTTGGGCTGCTCGAGGACGACCGTGGCCCTGACCTTCTCCGCGGGGTTGTCCTTGACCGGAACCGTCAGGAAGGAGATGTTCTTGGTCTTGATGCCGCTGAGCTCCCTGCCCAGGTCGCTCAGTTTCTTGATGGTGCCTATGCCGGTGTCGACGGTGAGCGCGTTGGTGGCCGCTTCCGCCAGGTCCCACAGTTTGCCCGGGTCGGTGAGGGTGTCGTTCGACTTGAACTGGCGGATCATCGAACTCAGGAACTGCTGCTGGACCTTGATGCGGTCCAGGTCGCCGCTGTTCCCGAAGCTGCCGCGGGTGCGGACGAAGGCCAGGGCCTGCTCGCCCTCGACGACGCTCTCGCCGGCGGGGAGTTCGAGGTGGGACTTGGGGTCGTCGACCGGTTTCTCCAGGCAGACCGGGACGCCGCCGACCGCGGTGGTCAGGGTCTTGACGGCGTTGAAGTCCGCCATCATGAAGTGGTGGACGTCCAGCCCGGTGAGCTCCTTGACGGTGCGCATGGTGCAGCCCGGATCCCGGCCCGCCTGGCCGAGGCTGACGTTGAACCGGACGTCCCGCTCACCCGGGATGACCTCGGTGCTGCCGTCCTCCTGCTTGGTCGGACAGTCGGGGATGTCGGTCTTCAGGTCCCGGGGGATGCTCATCACGGTCGCGTTGGAGCGGTCCGCGGAGACGTGGAAGAGGAACGTGGTGTCGGCATGGCCGGGACTGTCGTTGTCGCCGTAGCCCTCGTTTCCCTCACCAGTGCGCTTGTCGGTGCCGATCAGCAGGATGTTGAGCGGACCGTCGCTGCCGAAGCCGCCCTCGGCGGCGTCACCGACGTCGACGGTGTCGATGTTGCCGTTGAAGTGCTCGTAGGCGAGGTAGGCGGCGACGGCGGTGCCGGTGAACAGGAAGGCCGTCACACCGCCCGTCCACAGCAGCACCTTCTTCTTCGCAGGCTTCTTCGGCCTGGCCTTGCGCCGGGAGGCCGCTCTGCCGCCGGCCGCCTTGCGCGCCGCGGCCCGTCCGGCCGGCTTCTCGGCGTCCGCCACGCCGTCCCTCGCGTCGTCCTTCGGCGTGCCGCCGTCTTCCGGGCGCCGCCTGCGCTGCCGGGGCACCTCGCCGTGCGGCGGGGCCTGCC
>NZ_JBXUOY010000023.1:0-33742 GCF_057196705.1 Streptomyces sp. ATLC9
GTCCTCCGGTTCGCCGGTGGCGCGCAGCAGCGCGCGGACGGTGGTGCCGGCCACTTCGCGGGCCAACGGCACGAGGTCGATGTCGCCTCCCGTCCCGAGCGGGGCGAGCCGGCGGGCCAGGACGTCACGCCACACCGGACGCAGGCGCTCCACCCCGGCCGCGCCGAGTTCCTCGGCGAGCGCGCGCCGGGCGGCGCGGTGGCCGGCGCCCTCCTGGTCGAACAGTGTGCCGCCTGCGGACAGCTCACGGCCGACACCCCCGGTCGTGCCGGCCGCGGTGCGGTCCAGCGGGACACGGGTGAGGGCCTGCCGATAGGGCTCGGTGCCGTGCACCAGCACCGCGCCGCCGAGACGGGTGACCGCGCGGCGGCGGGCGGCGGCGAGCAGGGCGAACAGCACGGGGTGGGAGCGGGTGTAGACGCGCCGGTCGCGGCGCCGGGCGCCACGGAGGGCGGACGCGGCGGGGGCGGGAGGAGTGGTCATCTGATGTGCACCTGCTTCGGGTCGGCGGGGCGATAGCGGCGGTCCCGGGACCACAGCGGCGCCCGGCGGGCATCACGTCCCACGGCGCGGGCGCCCACGGCCCACAGCGCGGACGCGCTCCCGGGCGCGGTCACAGCCGGCTCCGTGCCGCGAGGCGCCGGGCGGCGAGCCGCGCGGTGGCGGCGCGATCGGGCTTCAGGGAGCGGCCGGACAACGGGATGCCGGCGAAGAGCACCGCGTCCGGCCGGGCCGAACCCATGCGCTCCAGCGGTCCGTCCAGGGCCTTCCGCAGCGTGCCGCGGTCCGCCCCGGCGCCCGGCTGGACGACGGCGACCAGACGCTCGTCGCCGTCACCGGCCGGCACGCCCACGAGCAGGGCGAGTTCGACGCCCGGCACGTGCAGCGCCGGCTCGTACAACCCCGGGTAGACGTTCTCCGCGCCCCGCAGGACCATGTCCTTGCGGCGGCCCTCCAGCACGATCCTGCCGCCGTCCAGACGCGCCCGGTCGCCGGTGGCGACCCAGGGGTCCGCCTCCCCGCCCAGGTAGCGGTCCCGGGCCGCGGGGCCGGACAGCAGCAGCTCCCCCAGGGCGTCGGTCCTGGCCGCCACGCCGGGAAGCGGGGCGCCGACCAGATCCCCCTCGCCGGTGAAGCCGCTCTTGTCGGCCTGTTCGACCGCCGCCGCGGGGAACAGTTCGGTCAGCGCGTAGACGCCCCACGCCTCCTCGGCCCCCGCGCGCTTGACGCGGGTGAGCAGCTCGGCGCTCGCGGGAGCCGATCCGGTCCACACCCGCCCGGTGAACCGGCCGCCCGCCACCAGCAGCCGCCTCGCCTGCGGCGGTGTCAGATAGGTGGCCTGCGGGGCGAGGCGGCGCAGCTGACGGGAGAGCACACCCGCGGAACGGGCGGGCAGCGCGACCGGTGCTCCGCTCGCCAGGGACGGCACCAGGACGAAGAAGGTCCCGCCGAGGACGGGCCGCCCGGCCTCGGGCCGGACCAGCCCGGCCACCGCGGCCATGCCGGCGGCGAGCGAGGAGCGGGTGTGCACCACCGCGCGGGGCCGGGAGGTGGTGCCCGAGGTGAACACGATGACCGCGTCGCCGTCCCCGTCCACCGGGTGCGGCAACGCGCTCCGGACATCGGTGTCCAGGGCGGGGGCGCAGCCGGGCAGTCGCGGCCCGACAGTGGCCACCGGTCCCAGCTCCGCGAGGTCGGGCAGGGCCAGGCGGGCCCGGCGGGCGAGCGGCCGGGCCCAGCCGGCGGCCGCCTGGGCGGTGGCGTCGGCCAGGACGATGTCGGGACGGGCCAGGGCGAGACGGGCGCGCAGTACGTCCGGTCCGGCGCCCGGGTCGAGCACCGCGGCCCGGGCGCCGAGGCGGTGCACGGCGAGCATCACGGCCAGAGCCCGGGGTCCCGGCCGTACGGCGACGCCGACGGTGCCGCCGCGTGCGACGCCCCGCGCGTGCAGGGCGGCGGCGCAGCGGTCGGCGAGGTCGGCCAGGTCTCCGCACGTGGCCCTGATGCGCACGGCTCCGTTGCGGGCGGTGCCGAGGACGGCGGGCCGGCCGGGGTGGCGCCGCAGGGCGCCGGCGAGGGCGTCGAGCATCAGCGCGGGTCCTCCCCGTGGCGGCCCGGTCCCTTGCCGAGGTACCAGCGGGCGGTGCCGACGAGGCCGTAGACGCGCAGCCGGCGGGTGGAGTTCTCCACGACCATGTCGCGGGCGTGGACGATGGCGGTGGTGTGGCGGCGCACCCGGTTGAGGAAGAGCCGGTCGGTGGGGGAGGGGCGGCGCGGCATCCCGCCGACCGCCTCGTACAGCGCGGCGGTGACGGCCATGTTGTTGCCGGCGTGCATCCGGTAGGGGGCGAGGAAGCCGTGGCGGCGGCGGTGGGCCGGGCGGACGCGGCCGAAGAGGGCGGCGACGCGGACCAGCACGCGGAAGGCGGCCCGCCCCAGCGGTCCGTGCTCGTCGCGGCGTGCTTCGACGCGCCCGCACACCAGACCCGCTCCGTGCCGCAGGGCGCCGCGGGCGCCCGCCGTCCAGCCGGGCCGCGGCAGGCAGTCGGCGTCGGTGCGGGCCAGCAGGGTGGCACCGTGTCCGATCGCGTACCGGAAGCCGGTGTCCACCGCGCAGCCCGCACCCTTCTCCGGCTCGCCGACGACGTGCACCGTAAAGGGTGCCCGGCGGGCGAAGTCGCGGGCGAGGGCCGCGGTGCCGTCGGTGGAGGCGTTGTCCACGACGACGAGGGTGAAGTCGCGGTCGCGCTGGGCCGCGAGCGCCTCCAGGGTGGCGCCGATGCGCGCGGCCTCCTGGTGCGCGGGCACGATCACCCACAGGGTGCTCACGCCTTCTCCCAGACCATCGTCATGATGCTCACGCCGCCGCCCAGGCCCACGAACAGGACCCGGTCGCCGGGGCGCAGACGCTCGTGGACGCGGTCGAGCTGCACGCCGAGGGTGGCGCTCGCGATGTTGCCGAGTTCGGGGACGGTGACGACGAGCCGGTCCCGGGGGACGCCGGTGAGCTCCACGAACCGCTCCAGGTACGGCGCGGTGACCTGGTGCACCAGGATGTGCCGGAAGTCCTCCCACGTCAGTGCGGTGCGCCGCCGCATCCGGTCGAGCACCGAGGTGCCGACCTTCTCGAAGACCTCGCGCAGCTCGCCGCCGTCCCCGTGGAAGTAGGTGTGCTCGTCCCCGCGGGGGTGGCGCGAACCGCCGCCGAGGATGCCGCCGACCGGCCAGTGCTCGGAGTGCGTCTCGGCGTCCACGTCGAGGATGCCGCCCCGGTCCACAGCCTCCAGGACGACCGCGGC
Organism: Streptomyces sp. ATLC9; assembly: GCF_057196705.1. NCBI lineage: Bacteria > Bacillati > Actinomycetota > Actinomycetes > Kitasatosporales > Streptomycetaceae > Streptomyces > Streptomyces sp. ATLC9. Next base: position 3,300 of record NZ_JBXUOY010000023.1, read on the forward strand.
CCCGGCGTCGCCGAAGGTGTAACCCGCGAAGCCGTCCCGGAGCTGGCCGGGGCCGGAGGGATCGTGCCGCACGGCGCGGCTGGGGGTCTCCCCGGTGACGACCAGGGCTCGGCGGGCACGGCCGGCGAGGATCAACGCCCGCGCCGTGTCGATGCCGTTGACGAAGCTGTTGCACGCGTTCGTCACGTCCAGCGCGTGCGCTCGCGAGCCCAGTTCGGCCTGGACGATGTGCGCGGTCGCCGGCTCGGCCACGTCCCGCGTGGCGGAGGCGAACACCAGCAGGTCCACGTCGTACGGGGCGAGTCCGGCCCGGTCCAGCGCCGTACGCGCCGCCCGCACCGCGAGCGTCGAGGCGTACTCGTCCTCCGCGGCCACCCTGCGTGAGGCGATGCCGGTGGCCCGTTCGAGCATGCGCGCAGGCAGGGACAGCCCGGAGGCCGCGGTGAGGCGTTCCTGCAACTGCCGTGAGGTCACTTCGAGATCCGGCAGGCAGGAGGCCACCGCGGTGATGCCCACCCGGCGGCGCACCGGCTCGGGGGCAGCGTGGTCTATGTGCATGGGCTGGACGCTACGAGTGCGTCAGGACAGCCCGCCTGAGTGCCGGTACTCAGGCGGGATAGGTGATCGACCGGTCACCGGCCCGCCCGGAAACCGGCGAAAACCGAACGACTCCGGCCCGCCCTCGCCACCTGTCCGAAAGGGACACGTCCCCACCGGACCCGGTCATCCGAACGGGACATCGTCGATGTGCCGGCGTCCGTGCTCCTCGGTGGGCGAGTCCGATCGGAGCCGGTGCCGGTGATCCGAAGCGCACCGGTCGTCACGCGGCCGGGCTGTTGCCCGCCCGGGCCGCCTTCCGGAGGTTGACGGGAGACGGCCAGTCAGTATGCAATATATCGCATGCCAGTTCCGCGGAGCCGGGCGTTCGTCCCCCGGACCCTTCTGAGAGAGCGCGCCTACCAGGCGATCCGCGACGCCATCGTCGACGGCACGCTCGCACCCGGAGAGCGCCTCCACGACGCCGAGCTGGTGGAGTGGCTGGGCGTCAGCCGCACCCCTGTCAGGGAGGCCCTGGCCCGGCTGGAACAGGCCGGACTGGTGCGGACCAAGCCCGGCAGCCACACCTCGGTCAGCCCGCTGGACGCCCGTGCCGTCCGCGACGCCCAGTCGGTGGTGGCCGCCATGCACGAGGTGGCCGTCCGCGAGGCGGTGCCGAACCTGGACACCACCGAACTGGACGCCATGCGCGCGGCGAACGCCCGCTTCGCCGGCGCACTGCGCCGCGGCGACGTCGAGGGCGCGCTCGCCGCCGACGACGACTTCCACGCCGTCACCGTCACCGCCTGCGCCAACCAGGCGGTGCTCGGTGTCCTGGAGCAGTACACGCCGGTGCTGCGCCGTGTGGAACGGCTGCGCTTCTCCTCGCTGAGCGGACGGGACTCGGTGGCGCAGCACGAACGGATCACCGAGCTGTGCGCGGCGGGGGACGCCGAGGGCGCGGCCGACGCGGCACGCGCCAACTGGCACACGCTCGTCCCCCTGCTGGACACCCTGCCCTCCGAGCGGTAACGGCGGGGCTGCGGACCGGGCCGGCCCCGGCCCGCCACGACGGCAGCCCGGCCGCACCGGGCCGACCACGACAAGGAGCCCACCGTGTCCCTCGACGACTTCGAGCGCTACCCCCTGCTGTTCGGCCCCAGTCCGGTCCACCCGCTGGACCGGCTCAGCGACGCCCTGGGCGGAGCCCGCGTCTGGGCCAAGCGCGAGGACTGCAACAGCGGGCTCGCCTACGGCGGCAACAAGACCCGCAAGCTGGAGTACCTGGTGCCTGACGTCCTGAGACAGGGCGCGGACACCCTCGTGACCGTCGGCGGCGTGCAGTCCAACCACACACGGCAGGTCGCCGCCGTGGCCGCCCGGCTGGGACTCAGGGCCCGCCTGGTGCAGGAGCACTGGGTGGACTGGCCGGACCCGGTCAACGACAAGGTGGGCAACATCCTGCTGTCCCGTGTGATGGGCGCCGACGTCGAACTCGTCGACGCCGGCTTCGACATCGGCTTCCGGGACAGCTGGCACCGGGCCATGGAGGACGTACGGGCCGCGGGCGGCACACCCTACGCCATCCCCGCCGGGGCCTCCGACCACCCGCTGGGCGGACTGGGCTTCGCCAACTGGGCTTACGAGGTACAGGCGCAGGAGCGCGAACTCGGCGTCTTCTTCGACACCGTGGTGGTGTGCAGCGTCACCGGCAGCACCCAGGCCGGGATGATCGCCGGATTCGCCGGCCAGGACCGTCCGCGCCGGGTGATAGGCATCGACGCCTCCGCCGAACCGGCCGGGACGCGGGCTCAGGTGGAGCGCATCGCCCGAGGCACCGCCGAACTCATCGGACTGGAAAGGGACCTGAGGGACGAGGAGGTCACCCTCCTGGAGGGGTGGGCGGGCGAGAAGTACGGCGTTCCCGTCCAGTCCACCCTGGACGCCATCCGCCTGGCCGGCCGGACCGAGGGGATGATCCTGGACCCGGTCTACGAGGGCAAGTCGATGGCCGCGCTCACCGACCTGGTGCGCGACGGCGACATCCCCAAGGACTCCGACGTCCTGTACGCCCACCTCGGCGGCCAGCCGGCCCTCAACGCCTACAGCGGCCTGTTCCACTGACGAACCCGCCGTCCCCGCACGGCGGGCCGTCCGCGAGGGAGCCCGGCCTGGCGGGCGGTTCGCCCCGGGTCACGGGGACAGCCACACCGTCGTGTCGCCCGGCAGGCGGCCTCCCTCCAGTTCCTCGCTGGTCAGGAGCACCTCGCCGTGGGCGGGCAGCGCGACCGGGTCTCCGGAGAGGTTCGCCACGCACCGGAACCCGGGGGTGCGGACGAACGACAGCACCGAGTCGTCCGGAGCGCTGTCCCAGGTGAGTGTGCCGTGCCCGAGCGCCGGATGGCTGCGGCGCAGGGCCAGCGCCGACCGGTACAGGTTCAGCATCGACGACGGATCGCGGTCCTGGGCCTCGGCCGTCAGCGGCTTCCACGCGTCGGGCTGCGGGAGCCAGGGCGGCCTTCCGGCGCCGTCGGGGCTGAAGCCGAACGGTGGGCCGTCCCCGCTCCACGGCAGGGGGACGCGGCAGCCGTCACGCCCCCGGTCGGTGTGCCCGGAGCGCTGCCAGGTGGGGTCCTGGAGCAGTTCCTCGGGGAGGTCCTCGACCTCCCACAGACCCAGCTCCTCCCCCTGGTACAGGTACGCGCCGCCGGGCAGGGCGAGGGTGAACAGGGCTGCGGCCCTGGCCCGGCGGGTGCCGAGCCGCAGGTCCGCGGGCCCCCGCAGGTCCGCAAGCGAGCGCACCGGCCCGTCCGGCTGCGGCCTGGCGTAGCGGGACACGTGCCGGGCGACATCGTGGTTGGACAGCACCCAGGTGGCCGGTGCGCCGACCGCGCCGAGCGCGGTGAGCGACTCGTCGACGACGCGGCGCAGGTGGTCGGCACGCCAGGGCGCCATCAGATAGTCGAAGTTGAACGCGGTGTGCAGCTCGCCGGGGCGGACGTAGCGGGCCAGCCGCTCGGGGAAGCCCGCCCACGCCTCCGCGACGAACGCGCGGGGATCGTCGTACGCGTCGGCCACGGTCCGCCAGCCCTGGAAGATCTCGTGCACCTCCTCGCGGTCCCAGTGCGGATGGTCCAGGTCGCCCGCTCCTTCGAGGAGCTTGCCGTCGAGGGACCCGATGTCGGGCAGACCGGGCGCCTTCACCAGGCCGTGTGCCACGTCGATGCGCACTCCGTCGACGCCGCGGTCGAACCAGAAGCGCAGGATCGACTCGAACTCGGCCCGCACCTCGTTGTCGTCCCAGTTCAGGTCCGGCTGCTCGGGGGCGAACAGGTGCAGGTACCACGGACCCGGCGAGCCGTCGGGCCCGGTGGTCCGCGTCCAGGCGGGCCCGCCGAAGACGCTCCTCCAGTCATTGGGCGGCAGCTCGCCTCCGGGGCCGCGTCCCGGCCGGAAGATGTACCGCTCCCTGGCGGAGGAACCGGGCCCGCCGGACAGCGCCTCGCGGAACCACGCGTGCGCGGACGAGGTGTGGTTCGGCACGATGTCGATGAGGACGCGCAGTCCGTGCTCGTGTGCCTCCTCCACCAGTGCCCGCGCGTCCTCCAGCGTGCCGAAGACCGGGTCGATGTCCCGGTAGTCCGCGACGTCGTAGCCGCCGTCGGCCATGGGGGACGGATACCAGGGGGTCAGCCACAGCGCGTCGACGCCGAGTGCGGCGAGGTACGGAAGGCGCTGCCGCACTCCGGCGATATCGCCGACGCCGTCGCCGTCGGCGTCGGTGAAGCTGCGGATGTACACCTCGTAGATGACGGCGTCGCGCCACCAGTCGGCGGTGGTCCGGGCGAGTGCCACGTCTCTCCTCAGGGCGTGATCGGGATGTCGGACGAAGGGCCGGTCGCCCGGCGGTGCCCGCGGCGGGTCCCGTGCCGGGGAGCCGGTACCGGGGGCACCGCGCGGGCGGCGCAGGGCTCGCAAGCCGCCCGGCGCCGGGAGTCGTTCCACGATGTCTGCCCACCCCGTCGCCGAAGATGTCCGCAAAGGGCGCGGTGGGGCGGAGAGGGTCGCCCGGGGGAGGCCCTGCCCGCTTCGGCGGGAGTGTTCGGCGGTATCGCGGCGCCCGCCCGATGTGCTGGTGGTTGCCGGTCTTCGGGGACTCCTCATCGCCTGGTCGGTCGCCTAACATGAACGGATTATGAGGGGAGCGTTTTCGGTCAACACCGGTGGATGTGGCGTTGATGTCGGCTTCGGCGGCGACATCGGCCACGGCGCGCACGGCGGAAGCGACGCCCCCGAGGCGGTCGAGGCCGGACTCCGTCTCGGTGAGCCGCTCACCGGGGGCCGCGGCACAGTCGCCGTCCGGTCGTGGCGTGCCATGTCCGGGGAGGGCCACGCTCCACCGTCTTCGCCGCCCGCCCACCGGGCGCACCTGCCGTGCGGACCGGCGTCCCGTCTTCCAGATCTCAGAGGGCCTCTCGTATGAACGCGCTTCCCCTGCTCCTGATCGGCCTCGCGATGTTCGCGGGCGGATACGTCCTGTACTCGAGATTCCTGGGCAACCGGGTCTACAGGCTCGACGCGTCCTTTCGCACGCCCGCGCACGAACTGCGGGACGGCGTGGACTATGTCCCGACCAACAAGTTCGTGCTGTGGGGACACCACTTCACCTCGGTCGCGGGCGCGGCGCCCATCGTCGGCCCCGCGGTCGCCGTCATCTGGGGCTGGCTGCCCGCTTTCCTGTGGGTCACCCTCGGCACGGTCTTCTTCGCGGGCATGCACGACCTGGGTGCCCTGTGGGCCTCGGCGCGCAACAAGGGCCGCTCGATCGGCACGCTCTCCGGCCGCTACATCGGCGGCCGGGGCGCCAACCTCTTCCTCGTCGTGATCTTCCTGCTGCTCCTGATGGTGGTCGCGGCCTTCGCGGTGGTGATCAAGAATCTGCTGATCTCCACACCCTCGGCGGTGATCCCCGCCTGGGGCGCGGTCGCGGTGGCGCTGCTGATCGGCCAGGCGGTCTACCGCTACAGGATGAGCCTCGGCCTGGTCACCGTGGTCGGCGTCGCCGCGCTCTACGGCCTGATCCTCCTCGGCGACGCCGTCCCGGTGCGGCTGCCCGACCCGATCCTGGGCATGTCTCCCGCGACCTTCTGGATCGTCGCCCTCTTCGTCTACGCCGGCATAGCCTCCCTGCTGCCCGTGTGGGTGCTGCTCCAGCCCCGTGACTACATCAACGGCGTCCAGCTCTTCGTCGGACTCGGCGTCCTGTTCGCCTCGGTGCTGCTGAGCGCTCCGACGATCGTCGCCCCGGCCCTCAACGACGCCGTGCCCGCGGGCACCCCGGGTCTCGTGCCGCTGCTCTTCGTCACCATCGCGTGCGGCGCGATCTCCGGCTTCCACGGCATGGTCTCCTCCGGCACCAGCTCGAAACAGCTGGACAAGGAGACCGACGCCCGTTTCGTCGGCTACTTCGGCGCGGTCGGCGAGGGCCTGCTCGCGCTCGGCGCGATCATCGCCGCCGTCGCGGGCTACCGCACCCTGGCCGACTGGGAGGCCGTTTACAGCGCCTTCGGCCAGGGCGGCGTCGCGGCGTTCGTCGAGGGCGGCGGCGCGATCCTCAACAGCGGACTGGGCCTGCCCGTGTCGCTGAGCTCGACGGTCCTGGCCACCATGGCGATCCTGTTCGCCGCCACCACCATGGACACCGGCGTGCGTCTGCTGCGCTTCGTCGTCCAGGAGGCCGGCGAGGTCGCGAAGGTGAAGGTCGGCAATGTCGCCGGCACCCTCATCACGCTCGCCGTCGGCGCGGGACTCACCTTCAGCCAGGGCGCCGGGGGCGAGGGCGGCCTGCGCATCTGGCCGCTGTTCGGAACCAGCAACCAGCTGCTGGCCTCTCTGACGCTGTCCATCGTCGCCGTCATGCTGATCCGCAAGCGGCGCAATCCCGCGCCTGCGCTGATCCCGCTCGTGGTCGTGTTCGTCATGTCGTTCTGGGCCGCGGTCGTACAGCTCGGCGACTTCTACGAAGCCGGGGACTGGCTGCTGCTGGTCATCGACCTCGTCATCATCGTCGCCGCCCTGTGGGTCGCCTTCGAGGCGGCCGTCGCGATGCGGCGGGCGTCCCGGGAGCCGCCGGAGGCCCTCGACGCCGATGTGACGGAGAAGGGCGAGCTGACGAGGTGACGTCCCGCTGGGCCTCGCTGCGGGCCGGGCTGGAGGAGTTCTACGCCGGTCCCTACCGGCGTACCCTCGCCCGCGCCCGGCGCGAGGAGGACGACCTGTTCCGGATGGTGGTCCTCGCGGAGGCACTGGGCGTACCGGACCCGGCGGCGTACTACACCGCCGAGCTGATGCCCGCCCTCTACGAGGACTTCCACGCCTGGCACCGCCGTATGGGCATGGACCGCTCACCACTGGAGCACATCGGGTGCTGCTAGACCTCATCACCTCGCGCGGGGTCGTCTTCGTCGGCGGCAAGGGCGGGGTCGGCAAGACGTCCGTCGCCGCGGCGCTCGCCCTCGGCCGTGCCCGGTCGGGCGCCCGCGTGCTGCTGGTCTCCACCGACCCCGCCCACAACCTCGGCCACCTCTGGGGCCGCCCCGTGGGCGACGAGCCCGTGCGCCTCGCCGGCCACGTCGACGGGCTGGAGATCGACCCGGAACGCACGGTCGAGCGGCACCTGTCCGCGGTCGCCGAGACGATGCGGCGGCTGCTCCCCGAGCGGATGCACGCACCGGCCGCCCGGCACTTGCAACTGGCCCGGCAGGCGCCCGGCACCCACGAGTCGGCGGTACTGGAACGGGTCGCCGAGGCGGTGGAACTCGCAGGGGATGCCTACGACCTGGCCGTCTTCGACACCGCGCCGTCCGGCCACACGCTGCGGCTGCTCGCGCTGCCCGAGCAGCTCGCCTCCTGGACCGAGGCCCTGCTCGCCAACCGCGACCGGTCCGAGCGGTTCGGCGCCGCGGTGCGCGGTCTCGGCGGCGGCGGGCAGGGCGACCGCGACGCCGAGCTGCGCCGCGTCCTGCTGCGCCGGCGCGACCGCTTCTCCCGGCTGCGCGAGGTCGTGACGGACCCGGCGCGGACCGGATTCGTGCTCGTACTGACCGCCGAAGTGCTGCCGATCGCCGAGACCGTGGAGGTGTACGAGAAGCTCACCGGGCTCGGTGTCGACGTGGCCGCACTCGTCGCCAACCGCCGTTCCCCGGCCGGCGCCGGTGAGCTGCTGGACCGCCGCCGGAGGCAGGAGGACGAACACCTCGCCCGGCTTCGGCAGCGGGTCCCGGGCGTCCCCCTGCTGGAGGTGCCGCTGCTGCCGGGGGATCTGGTGGGCGCGAAGGCCCTTGCCGCGCTGGCGGACCGGCTCGGGCCCCCCGCTTCCTGAGATTCCGCGCCCCCGCCGGCCGGTGGGGTGGGCGTGGGGGCCGCCCCGGTCGCGACAGGCGTCCGGGGCGGCGGGGGCGTCACCGCCACCGGAGCGCGGAAGGTCGCGGCGCGAACCGCGCGGGGCTCGTACGAACCGGTGGGCTGTGCCCGCCCGGGGATCCGTGACCACGGTCAGACGGTGACGGATTCCGTTGCCAGAGGTGCGGTCACGGACTGGAGGGTGACGGTTGAGGAGAAGGCCTGCCTGCCGTCCTGCGAACCGGTGACGCGGATGTGGCGCATGCCCCGGCCCCGGCCGGCGGGGGCGGCGTCCTCCGCGACGACGCGGCACGGCCGGTCGAGTTCCACGTAGCGCGAGAAGGTGGTGTCGAAGGCGACGGGAGTCGTCCGGCGGGGCCCGGCGGCGTACACCGCGGCCTGACCGCAGGCCTCGAGCAGCACCATGCCGGGTACATGGTCGTGGGGATGGTCGAAGAGGACCGGATGGCCGGTGTCGATCCTCAGGTTCCAGCTCCGGGGCCCGTCGCCGGCCGCGAGGACGACGTCCGAAGGAAGCCGACGTCCCGTCAGGAAGGGTTCCACGGGGGACGGGACGGGAAGTGCCCGGGCACAGGCCTGCCCGGCGTCCGCGTACCGGCCGCGCAGCCGGTCGTAGATGGCCGGGGGATAAGCCGTGTACCGAACCCGGGCGCTGCCCAGCAGGCTCTCCCCGCGCGCGGCGGTGACCGACGCGCTCAGACATGTGGTCCCCGATCTTCGGCGCGTGATGGGCTCGTAGGCGACGACGAGGTGCACCGCGGCCGTGTCCGCTCCGGTGCGCAGGGCGCCGGACGCCACAGTGGAGGTGAACCTCTCCCAGCCCAGCCGGTGGCTCACGGGGATGTCGAGGGCGGCGTGGGTCAACAGGGCCAGAGCCTGGCGGGCACTTTCGGTGAACAGGTGGGGGCCGTGCGCCTCTGATGTCAGGGTGTAGAAGCGGTGGACCTTGGGCCAGTGCGCGGTGACGGCATAGGTTCCGTCATGGTTCGGGAGCCAGCCCGTGACGAGGACCTCGGCGGGGTCGGTCTTGCCCACGCACTGGCCGAGGTCGGGGAGGAGGGGGGAGGTGCCGAGAGTCATGGGGTCCTTCCCGGAACGTCATTGTTCGCGTCATGTCTCCTTCTGGAGACACCCGAACATAAAAGTAAATACGACTATGTTCTCTGTCGAGAAGGAAATGAGGCACCACATGACTCGGGGGGCGGGCGGGCGAGCCGCGCTGCAGCAGAAGAGGGCGCTGCGCACGCGTGCTGACATCCTGCGGGCGGCGGCGGAGGTGTTCGCGGAACGGGGGTTCTCGAGAGCCACGCTCACCAGCATCGGCGATCGGGCGGGAGTGACCCTGGGCGCGGTGTACTTCCACTTCAGGAACAAGGAGGAACTCGCCCGGGTGATCGTCCGGCAGCAGCCCGACAGGGTGGTCACACCGTTCGACTCGACGGGACTGCAGTACGTGGTGGACGTCACCGTCAGCTGGGCCTACCAGGTGCTGGAGGACGTCTTCCTGCTGGCGGGCGCGCGGCTTGTGATGGAGCAGGAGTTCTTCGTGGGCTCGGAGGAGAACTCCCACCAGCAGTGGAGTCATGTCGTGGCCGAGGGACTGGTTGTCGCCAAGCGCAGGCGGGAGGTGCGCGCGGCCACGGACGTGGAGGCCATCGCCCGGCTGGTCGTCAACGCCTGCACCGGAGCCCAGATGCACGCCTACCTGGAATCGGGGCGGGCGGATCTGCCCTGGCGCGTGATGGACATGTGGCGCTGCCTGCTCCCGGCCATAGCCACACCGTCCACGCTCGCCAGGATCGAGCTGGGCGAAGCCCGCGGCCGGCCCCGGCGGGAGGCCGCGGGCGCGACGCCGAACGCCCAAGCGGGACACGGGCCGTGAGAACTATGCTCCTGCGGCAATCTCCATTCGCCGCAGGAGCATTCACACGACGGGGGCGCACATGCTCACGGACAGGACCGTCATGATCACCGGAGCGTCCAGCGGGATCGGCGCCGCCGCCGCGCGGGTGTTCGCCGCACAGGGCGCGCACGTGGTGCTGATGGCGCGCAGGGCCGCGCTGATAGAGGAGCTCGCCGGCGAACTCACCGCCGGCGGAGCGCGCGCGCTCGCCGTGCCCGGGGACGTGACGTCGGCCGACGACGTACGGCACGTCGTCGCCGAGGCCGTGCGCCACTTCGGCCGGCTGGACGCGGCCTTCAACAACGCGGGGTGGGGAACGGCGGGATTCGCGGTCCATGAGGTCCCCGACGCGATGTACGACCAGATCATGGACGTGAACGTGCGCGGTGTCTGGAACTGCCTGCGTCACCAGATACCCGTCATGATCGACCAGGGGACGGGTGGGTCCATCGTCAACACCTCCAGCACCGCGGGGCGATTCGCCACCGGCGCGGTGGCTCCCTACGTCGCGGCCAAGCACGCGGTTCTGGGGCTGACCAAGGCAGCGGCGGCCGACTACGGAGAGCAGGGGATCCGCGTCAACGCCCTGGTCGTGGGCAGCACCAGAACCGCGCTCATGGAACAGGGGAAGGACCGTCTGGAGGCCGTGGGCAGGCCCTTCGGAGCGCGGGCCATCCAGCCGAGGCTGGCCCGACCCGCGGAAGTGGCCAACGCCGCGGCGTGGCTGTGCAGCGATCTCGCCTCGTTCGTCACCGGAGCCGAGATCGCCGTGGACGGTGGGGCGGGCGCCGTCTGAGCGGTACGGTGGCGAGGAGCGGGGGACACCGTGAACCGCGTCGCGCGGCACTCCTCTCCCGGGGTCGGACGTACGCGGCCGGGGGAGACGTCTTCAGGCCTTCAGGCCGGTACCGGCTCCAGTTCCCGGGCGGGGAAGCGGCGTGGCGAGCCGAGGAGTGTCCGGTACGCGTGAGCGGCGGCCACCAGGGTCATGTAGTGGTGCCAGCCCGGATAGGAGCGGCCCTCGAAGTCCAGCAGGCCGAAGTCCTGCCTCAGGTCGCGTACCGCGTCGGCGGTGCCGGTCCAGCACCCGACGAGTGAGGAGAGGTCCGCGGCGCGGTGGCGCACCATGTTTGTGATCCACACGACGGAGGGCCGGCGTCGGTCGGTGAACAGACGGTAGACGCGCCGTTCCCGGACACCGGGAGCCGCCGCCGCGGTCAGGCGGACCAGATCGGCGGGCGCGCCCGCGTTCCGTTGCGTACCGCGCAGGCAGCCACCGACGACGGATCCCGCGCGTACCGCCCCGGCCGGAGGCAGGCCGTGCCGGATGCCCGGCGCCGTCAGGGAGTACGGGGCCCGGTCGGTCGCGTTGAGGGGCAGTACCGGGAAGTCGGCTGACACGGCGACCACGAAGTCGTTCCGCTGACGGGCCAGCAGGCGCACCAGGTCTCCCGCCTGCCTGCCGTCCCGCCGTCCGTGCTCACGCTCATATTGGCGCACCCATGTACGGAGCGTCTCGGGGTTCATGTTGAGTTCCCGGGCGACATGAGCGATCGGTTTGCTGGATTTCAACGCCAGCTGGACCGCTTCCTCACGGAACTCCGGCGAGTACGGACTTGGACGTGCCACGTGCTTCTTCCTTCGATTCCTTACAGGACAACCCTATTGGGTCCCTGTCCGGGATCTTCGGGGCCCCTCACTTCGGGGTCCCTCAATGAGGTTTTCTCAACGCCTTTCGTGCCATGCATTGTTGAGGACGAGGGCGGCTTGGGCGATGGCTCCGATCCGGCCGGGGCTGATCGTCACGTGCTGGAGGGTGCGCCAGCGCTGCTTGAGTTCGGCGGCGGCGGCGCTCGCCGATCGCGCGGATGCCGCGCAGGAGCCGGTTGTGGGTCCGGGTATCCGCTGCCAGAGGTGAGGCGATGTCGGGATGGGGACGGAAGGGGGTGTGTACGCCGATGCCGGCGCCGGTGTAGCCGACATCGGCCAGGGTCGGCAGCCCGGCGCGGGCCGCGGCGTACAACGCGGGCAGCGCATGGATGCGGGCGGCGCGCAGGTCGTGCACCGAGCCGGGCTCAACGTCGGAGACCCACAGCAGCGAGCCGTCGGGAGCCGCTATGAACTGCAGGTTTCCGGCGAAGTGCCGCCCCTTGCCGGAGTACCACAGGTCGTTGCCCCGCTCGGTGGTCCCGGCCACCCGGTCGCAGGCGATGAGCGTGCCGTCCAGCACCACGTGACTCAGACCCCGCTCGCGGCAGCGCTCCAGCACCTGGTGCAGGTCAGGGGCACACTCGGCGAGGACATCTATGCCCTCGTGGAGATACCGGTAGCCGGTGGCCTGGGAGATCCCGGCGTCGCGGGCCAGGCAGTGCACGCAGGTGCGGTGGCGGAACCAGCGCAGTACCAGCACGGCCTGGCGGAACGGGCCCAGCGCCCGCGCCCCGCGTGGGGTACCGATTTTCCGGCGGTGGGCGGCCAGGAGACGGGCGAGGAAGACCACCACCGGGCGGGGGATGTCGAGCATGGCAACATGGGGGACCAACGTGAAGCCTCTGGTGTCGCAGCGGACGATCTTGTGAGAGAGAACCGTCCTACCAGGGGCTTTACGTCTGTCCGTCACCGGGGCAGGACTGTCCGGCCTGCCCCGGTATCGAAGTCTCACCCGGCTTCGCGTAGATCATTTCGCTGAGAAAACCTCACTAGGTCGTGTTTGGAAACTGCATGACATCGAGTTAACTCATCAAGACTTGCGATCTATTAGTACTCAGAGCCAGTGCCCGCCAGCGACCTGGATGATCTGCCCGGTGATCCACCGGGCCTGGTGCGAGGCCAGGAAGACCGCAGCGTCAGCGATGTCCGTGGGGTCTCCGACCCGGCCCAGTGGGATCGAGGGCTCCACCGCTGCGATCAGGTCCTCGTCCATCCATCCCGTCTGCACCGGCCCCGGAGCGATCGCGTTCACCCGCATCACCGGTCCCAGGTCCAGCGCCGCCCCGCGCGTCAGGGACTCCAGCGCGGCCTTCGAGGCACCATAGGCGACCTGGCCGGGAAAGCCTCGGGCCGCGTCGGTCGAGATGTTGACCACGCACCGCGATCCCTTGGCCGCGTCCGCCGGGATCCGACGCGAGAATTCTGCCAAGAACATGATCGGGGCGGTGACGTTGACCTGGAAAGTGCGCTCCACGCCCCCCTGGCCCAGAGTGGCGAAAGCGTCGGCCTCCTCGGCGTGCGCGGCGTTGTTGACCAGCACGTCCACCGGCCCGAGCTTCTCCTCCACTTGGTCCAGCAGCCTCCCGGCTGCTCCAGGCAGCAGGAAGTCCGCCTCGACGGCGACCGCGCCCGGCAGCGAGGCCGCGAACGCCTCCGCCTCCTCACGGGTCGCATGCGCGTGCTCCATGGAACCGGTGACCGCCCCGTCGACATAGTGCACTGCCACTCGTGCACCCTGTGCTGCGAACGCTCGCGAGATCGCAGCACCGATGTTCATCGCTCCGCCGGTGACCAGCACCGTTTTGCCTTTGAGTCCTGGGTCAATCACGGGCTGTAGTCTAGGAGGGGCGGTTCGGCGGAAGCCAAGGGTTATCGGGCACTGATCCAGGCCCGCAGCGTCCGGGCAGAGGATCTTGCCTGCCTGTCCGGCAACCTCGTCACCGTGCTCGGCCGGGAAGCCATCAGCAGTGCGGGTGATTGAGGGCCACCCCTGCTCAAGAACGTCAGGGCCCAGCACGACGAACGCCCCGGCCCCATCCCTTCGGGCAGGCCCGTCAGGGCCTGCCCGTCCGGGACGTCCAGGTGCCGCCCGTCCCAGGCCTCGGCCCCATAACCGCTTCTCATGCGCTCATCGCACCGCCTGGTCGCCGTCGATGCGCAAAATGCACCGAGCAGTACCAGAACCTGGAGAGATCTGCCCCGCGAAGCATTCGGTCCCTGGCAGACGGTGTGGAAACGCCATCGCAGGTGGGCGGCCGACGGCACCTGGGACACGGTTCTGGCCCGACTGACCGCCCAGGCGGACTCGACCGACGGGATCGACTGGACGGTCTCGGCCGACTCGACGATCAACCGGGCCCACCAGCACGCCACGAACACGGCCCGGCCGGAGACGGACACCAGCGCCGCCATCCGCCGCAGCAAGAGCGGAACTCCTGCCACCGGGGGCGAGCCCGCCGGCCACGCCATAGGCCGATCCCGTGGCGGCCTGCCCACCAAGATTCATCACGCCGTGGACGGCAACGGCCGCCCGCTGGCCGTCGTAGTCACCCCTGGCCAGGTCCACGACGCACAGGTCCTCTCTCTTGCTGGGCGACATCCGAGTCCCGCGACTCGGCCCTGGCAGGCCGCGCACCACACCGGAGGCGCTGCTCGCCGACAAGGCGTACTCCTCCAAGCAGGTCCGCGCAGACCTCGCGGTCCGTGGCATTCGCACGGTGATTCCCGAGCGTGCCGATCAGCAGGCCAACCGCAAGAGGAAGGGCCGCAGCGGTGGACGGCCCCGGACTCTGGACACCGAGACCTACAAGCGCAGGAACACCGTGGAACGATCGTTCAGCCTGCTCAAGCAGTGGCGGGGTCTGGCCACCCGTTACGGCGAACTCGCGATCGTCTACCGCTCCGCAGCCATGCTGGCAGCGGTCATCGCCTGGCTACGGAGTTGAGAGACACGACCTAGTACACCGGCGCCGAGGCCTGGCGGCCTGTCGTCAGTCGACCGGGGCGACACGGATCAGGTTGCCGTCCGGGTCGGCGACGACGAATGTGCGCCCGTACACCTCGTCGCGGGGCTCGCTGACCACGCGGACCCCTTTCGCCGTCCACCGCTCGAACCGGTGGTCGATCGCGCCGGGTCCGCCGGGCAGGGTGAGACAGACCTCGCTGGTGCGCGGTACCGACGGGGTCAGGCCGGCGGACTGTCCGCTCCAGAGCGCGAGATCCGCGCCGTCACCGAGGCTGAAGGAGATGTACTGCGGGGTCCGGAAGCCGGGCTCGATCTCCAGGAGATCGGCGTAGAAGCGGGCGGAGGCGGGGGCGTCGTTGACGTAGACGATGAACACGATCGAGGGCGACATGGCTCACTCCATGGTCGGGGCCGTCGGACCACGGGAGCGTGCCCGTCATTGGTGACGGATTCCGTCAGGTTTTCCGGGATTCTTGGTCTCGTGACTCCGGATCGCTTCTTCTCACTGCTGTTGGCGCTGCAGTCCAGGCAGACCACGACCACCGCCGACCTGGCGGCCCAGGCCGGCGTGTCGGTCCGCACCGTCCTGCGGGACCTGCGGTGGCTGCAGGAAGCAGGCTTCCCGTTGCTGATCCGCCGTGGCCGCTGCGGCGGGGTGACCCTTCTGCCCGGTGGCCGGCTCGACACGGCACGGCTCACCCCCACCGAGCGGGACCATCTCGCGCTCCCCGGTCTCGACGACACGCAGCGCGAGCAACTGGGAGACGTGACCGACGCACGGCGCGCGTACCGGAAGGTGCGGTCGGCGCTGCGTCCGCCGAACACCGCGGTGCTGCCCCTGAGCGCGGTCGTCACCACCGACAACAGACCGTGGTTCTCACCGGATGCCACGGGTCTGCCTCCGGCGGCGCTGGTGGGGGATCTGCGGCGCGGTGTGCGGTTGCGTATCCGCTACCGTCGTTCCGGGGAGAGCGAGGCCACGTGGCGGGTCGTAGACCCCTACGGCCTGCTGGCCAAGGCCGGGAGGTGGTATCTCGTGGCGGACTCCGCGGGCCGTTCCCGGCTCTACGCGCTGGAACGGCTCGTGGCCTGGGAGCCGATGCGGGCATCCCGCCGGCTGCGTTCGGACGCGACCCTGGCCGGCGTCGCGGCGGAACTGACGGCACGCTGGGAGAACCCGGAAGCCTTCCGGATCCATGCCGAGCTCGACGTGTACCAGCTCGGTCGGGCCAGGCGCATCCTCGGCCGCCGGCTGACCGTCCAAGGTGCTGTGGGAGCGCACCGGGTGGGCGTCACGGTCACCGGCCGGGACGTGGAGGACGTTCGCCTGCTCCTGCCGTTCGGCAACGGCATCACCGTGACCGGCCCCGCAAAAGCCCGTGCGCGCATCCGGCAACTCGCCATACAGATCCTTCAGGAGTACTCCCAGCACTCTCCTGACACTCCGGCGTGGACCGGGACAACCTGCGCCGGGCCGTGGCCGGGCGAACGTGCCCGGCCCGGCGGAGCCGAACCGGCCTGACCGCCCGCTACGCCCCGGGCAACGGCTTCCACGTCGTCGTGGAGGGCGTTCCGTACGCCGACCGCCACGCCGCGACGCCCCAGGCCCCGGCGCGCGCCCACCGGGGCGTCTCACGGTGCCACCCACAGGCCACCACCCCCGGGCGCGGGATGAGAAAGGTTCGGTCAAAGGCGGTCAGAACACTGCTTTGACCAGCCGCGACAGTGAACTCCGACTGGACGGCCAAGAGGTCACCGTGCGTGCCGGCTCTTCCCGGGGCACTACGGGAAGAGAGTGTCCAGAAGGCGCCGCGCCCGGCTTCCGGCCATCAGCGCCTCACCGTGACCGCACCGGGCGCCGGTGCGGCGGGCCTCGGTCCGGGCCGCGGCGGACAGCACCCCGCCGACCCGATCGATGCCGCCGAACTGGAACCCCAGCTGGGAGGTGTAGCAGGCGGCTGCGGCGATCTTGGGCGTCAGCACGGTGCCGATGTCCACCGTCACCTCGGTTGCGTCCGCGGACCGGCCGGGAGGAGGCCGACCCACGGCATACGGCGCGCGGACCGCATAGGGGACGTCGCGCCACCAGCAGGTGTGCGAGGGTGGTGCGGTGGCGGCGACCGCCCAGGCCGTGATCAGGTGGTCGACGTGGCCGCCGATCCCCCGCGGGGCGAGGACGAGGTCCGCCGGTGCCAGGTGTGGGCGGATCAGCGACTCCAGTTCCGCGCCGGCCATGTCGTCGGTGCGAGGGGAGGCGAAGAGCTCCGGCGCGCTGCCGTATCCACGGTGCGGTGCCTCGGGCAGCGGCAGGTGCACCGGGGGCAGCACGCCCAGCACCCGCTGGGCGGCGGTGTCCTCCGCGCGGCGTAGGGCCATGTAGTCGGTTTCCGCGGGCAGCCCCTTGTCGAGCTGGGTGGACAGCGCGAAGGCGCACGGATCCTCGACCGAGGCCGTGAAGCAGGTGATGACCCGCACCGACCAGCCCGCCCGGGCCAGGGCGGCCAGGACGCCCCCGGCGGAGAAGACCGCGTCGTCCAGGTGCGGGCTGACGGCCACGGCCGTACGGGCGCCCGGCGTCCGCGCGGTCACAGCAGATGCGGGGCGCGGCGGAACCGACAGGACAGGTCCACGACGGATCCGGCGGTCCCGCCGCCCGGAGCCCTTCCGGGCCGGTCCCCGGTGGACCACGCGGCGCGCACCTCCTCGTACGCGGTGCCGATGCGCCCGGCGGCCACCGGCCACGACCACCGGGACCGCACCTGCTCCAGCGCCGTCCGCACGAGGCGGTGCCGCAGTGGCGCGTCGTCGAGCACCCGCCCGACCGCCCCGGCCAGGGCGCCGGGGTCGCGCGGCGGCGCCAGCAGGCCGTTGACGCCGTCCCGCACGCAGTCCACCACCCCGACCACGCTGGTGGAGACCACCGCAAGCCCGCAGGCCATCGCCTCCAGAATGGTGTTGGAGAACCCCTCGGCCCAGGTGGGGCTGACGAAGACGTCCCCTTGACGGTAGACGGCGGGGGCCTCGTGATAGCCGGTGGGACCCAGCACCTCCACCGCGTCGGCCAGGTCCGTTCGCCGCGCCCGGCGGGTCAGCCGGTCCAGGTCGGGGCCGGTGCCGGAGACCAGCAGCCGCAGTCGCCTGCCCTCGGCCAGGAGCAGCCGCACCGCCTCCAGCAGGTCCAACACGCCTTTGCGGGCGTCGATCCGACCGTGGTAGAGGAGCGTCGGCGGGTCGCCGACCGCTCCCGGCCGCCGGCTCGGCCGGGGCCGGAACAGCTCGGTGTCGGTGGCTCCGGGGACCACCGTGAAGCGCTCGACCGGTACCCGGTGGCGGGCCGCGACCTCGGCCGCGAAGGAGGCCGAGCCGATCAGCAGGGCGGGGGCGTCCCGCAGGACCCGCCGGACCGCTGCGCGATGCGTGGCGCAGCAGGTGCCGACCCAGTGCCCGTCACCGCCCTGGATGGAGACCACGGACGGAACACCCAGCCGTTGCGACGCCTCCACCGCGGCCAGCCCCGGCGGGTATCCGTACTGGGCGTGGAGCACGTCCAGCGGCTCGCGCGCGTGCAGGCCGGCGATCGCCTCGCACAGTGCGGTGACATCGGCCTCGAAGTCCGCGGGCCGCCCGTCGGCGACGGCCTGCTCTCCCAAGGACTCCAGCGCCACCAGGCGCACGCCCCGGGGGACCCGATCGGGCGGGGGAGGGCCGCCGCCGTAGACGGCGCGTCCCTGCCGGTCGCCGCGGTACTGGGACACCAGGGTGACCTCGTGCCCCGCGGCCGTCAGGGACCGCAGCAGGTTCTCCGCGTAGGCGCTCATGCCCGACACGGTCGGCCAGTAGCGCCGCGAGACGAAGCAGATCCTCATCGCACTCCCTCCGGGGAACCGGCGACGCCGTGCGCGGCGGGTGCGTCCGGGGCCCCGTCGCTCCCGGCCCGCTCCGCGTGCCGCAGCGCCCGCAGCGCCCCGGGCACCAGGACGTCGGCGCGGTGGGCGTCACGGGACAGCTCAAGGCTCACCAGTCCGCCGTATCGCACGGCGCGCAGCGCGCCGAGCACCATGGGCAGGTCCATGTCGCCCTCACCCGGGGCGCGGTGCTCGTGCCGACCGCGGGGCATGTCCTCCACGGCCACCGCCCCCAGATCCCGGGCGTGGTTCAGCACCGCCCGGTGGGGCGCCAGGTCGCCGGACACCAGGCAGTGGCCGGTGTCCAGCGCCAGCCGCAGGCCGGGAACGCGGGCGGCCAGGCGGGACCAGCCGGCACAGTCCTCCACGAGCATGCCCGGCTCGGGCTCGAAGGCCGCGACCACGCCGCGCTCGGTCGCGTACGCCACGACGGCGCGCACTCCGTCCACCAGATACCCCCAGGCCGTCCCGCCGGAGGAGGTGTCCGTGCCCGGGGCCGGTGCTCCCGCCCAGAACGAGACCGCCTCGCTGCCCAGGTCGGCGGCGATGTCCACGCACAGCCGCAGGAAAGCCAGCCGACGGGCCCGGCCGGCCGGATCGCGGGTCACCAGGGTCGGTTCGTGTTTGCGCCTCGGGTCGAGGAGGAACCGCGCCCCGGTCTCCACCGTGCTGTCCAGCCCCAGGCGGTCCAGCCGGCGGGCCAGGGAGGCGGTGCGGGCCGCCAGACGCGGCGCGAAGGGGTCGTGGTGGGCGACATCCAGGGTGAGGGCGACACCGTCGTACCCGGTGTCCGCCAGCAGGGCCAGCGCGTCCGGCAGGCGGTGCGAGGTCATGCCGTTGGTGTTGTAGGCGTAGCGCAGGCCGTCGCCCGCCGAGGCGCTCATCGGAGGGCTCCCGCGGCGGTGCGGGCCACCGCGTGACGGTCCGGTTCGCGGTAGAGCGGGTACAGCGCCCCCACCGCCTCCTGGGCGGCCCCGACATCGAACCAGGCGGGTCCGCCCAGCCGTTCGCGGGCCTCGGCGGTGAGGTGGACCGGTCGCGCCCCGGGGCGGGGGAGGGGGCCCACCCCGGCCAGGGGTCGTCCGCTTTCCATCAGCCGCCGTACCCCGCGTTCCCCGATCCGTGCGTAGGACATCGTCTCCACCTCCATGCCGGGAACGAGGGCCTTGACCGCGTACCCGTCCGGGCCGCCCGTCTCGATCACCAGTACGTCGAAGTCGGCGAGCCGCCGCAGCAGGTCCGCCAGGAGGGCGCCGGGGTCCTCCAGGGAACCGGTCGGCACGGTCGGCAGGCCGGAGAAGGGCACGGTGGAACGCTGCGCCAGCACGGCGGGCTCCAGCAGCGCCAGCAGGCGCGGGCCGTCCAGGCCGGCCCAGGCGGTCATCGCACGCAGGGCGCGCGGCTCCTGTTCCGCCAGGGGTGAGGACAGTTCGCGGTCGAGGTAGCCCGGCGGGGCGATCCGCGCGACGGTCTCCAGCGGACTGTGGAAGAAGACCTTCCGCGCCCGGGAGGAGACGTACTCCAGCACCGCCTTGCGCAGTGCCGTCTCCCGGTCGGGATGGACGGCCTCCCCGCAGGCGGTCAGGACCAGCGGCGGAGCCATGGGATCGGCGTCGAGGCCGACGACGTGGACGTCGGCCATCGCGAATTGCGCGGAGGCCAACTTGGGCAGTACACGGATGCCAAGGCTCCGCAGCCGCCCGAGCACCGAGACGGTGACCGGGTCGGCGACCTCGTCCAACTCGATCACCACCCCCTCGTCCGTCGCGCGGTGCGCCGTCGCGTTGCCGTCGCGCTGGAGGATCTCCAGCAGAGCGTGGGACAGGGCTCGTTCGGGGGTGTCCCCGGCGCCAAGCCCGTTGGTGACCGGGGTGGTCAGCCAGCCCCCCGGCGGGGCGTCCCCGGGCAGGTCGCCGCCGCACGCCGCGGCGAACTCGGCGGGTACCAGCACCTCTTCGCCGGTGCGGTAACGGCGCGCGGGCACCCAGTCCAAGGGGCGCTCGGGGGTGTAGTCCGCGCCGGCCGGCAGGACGAGGCGGACCGGGTCGGCGACCCGGTCCCGGCCGCGCTCGCGCACCAGTTCCGCGTAGGAAGCCCGGCGGCGCTCGGTGCGCGCCAGGTGCCGCGCCGACAACACTTCCTCGACGAGTTCGCCGTACGCCCCGATATGGGCCTGGTCGGTGCCGGCTCCGTATCCGCAGGCACCCTTGCGCATGCCGTCCGGGCCGAGGTGGTCGGCGGAGACCACCGGGAAGCCGGTGCGGTCGGCCGCGCCGATGTCGAAGTCGTCCTGCTCCCCGGGTGCCAGCGCGGCGCGGTAGGCCCGCACCACCGGGTGCGTCCCGGCGGCGCTCACCGTCCGGCTCCCAGCGCGAGGGCCTCCGTGGTGGGCTGTCCGGACAGCCGGTGGTCGAACAGGCGCGTCACGTCCGCGGTGGTCACCGGGGCGGCGAACTCGAAGGGGGTGGCGACCGCGTCGAACTCCAGCTCCCCGATCACCGAGCGGTAGCGCCGCACCTCGCCGTGCGAGAGCGGTACGCGGGCGTGGTAGGCCTTGTGGCAGGACAGGGCACGTGGCACGGTGCCGTCCAGGTCGACCTTGAGGGCGTCGCCGCAGAAGAGGATTCCCCGGTGTGCGTCGTGCAGGACGCAGTGGCCGTCGAAGTGCCCGCCGGTGCGGTACATCGTCAGCCCCGGGGCCGGCTCCAGGGTCTCGTCCACCGGCCAGGTCACCCGGAACGCCTTGGTCCACTCCAGGTCCCGCGTGCCGACGGCGACCACCGGGGGAGCGAAGTGCCGCTGGAGCTGCCACAGGGCGCCGTAGCCGTGCACATGGCTGGCGCCCAGCCAGGTGATGCCGCCGAGCCGTTCGATCTCGGCCAGTGCCTCGGGAGGGTAGTACGGTGCCGCCTCCCAGGCGGCGTTGCCGTTCCCGGTCTCGATCAGCCAGCCCGTCGATCCCAGACCGAAGGAGGGGACGGTGCGGAACCCGGTGACGCCCGGGGCCGGCCGGTGCCAGTCGGCGGTGAGGAGGGCGCCGACCGTCTTCTCCTCCACCAGGTCCCAGCCGTCCTCGGGCAGCGCGTTGCGCACGTCGCCGCAGACCGGACAGCCGGGCGGGGTACCGAACCACCGCTGCCAGTGGCCGCAGTGGGCACAGGCGTACATGCTCAGGGTCATCGTCGGCCTTCCTCGGTGGTGAGGGGGATCCGGCCCGCGGCCGGAAACGAGGGGGGAACTTCGGCGGTGGCCCCGTCGGCGCGGGCCAGTGCTTCCAGCAGCAGCCCGTGCAGGGCCAGGTCGCGCCGCAGCGGCCACGGCCAGATCCGCTCCCGTGCGGCACCGTCGCGCGCCGCCGTCACGGCCGCGGAGAATCCGCTGACCTGTCCGCCGAAGGGCGAGGCACCGGCGTCGAACGCGACGGGAACGCGCCGCGCGGTGTCCGCGCCGGTGAGCCACACCGCTCCTCCGGCGTCCTGACCGAGGGTGTCGGTCGCGGTCAGCAACCCGCGGGTGCCGACGATCTCCAGTCGGCGGCGGGGCAGCGCGTCGGGGGTGTTGTAGGCGACGTGGAGACAGACCAGGACCCCGCCGTCGGTCCGGCCGGCCAGGACAGCGCCGTCGTCGACCCGGTAGGGGTGCACCCGGTGCTGGACCAGCGCCGCCAGTTGCGTCACGTCGTCCCCGCCGAGCAGCACCCCCACCAGATCGAGTCCGTGCGGGGCCAGGTCGATCAGGGCTCCGCCGCCGGCCCGCGCCGGGTCGGCGCGCCAGTTGTCGCAGTGGCCGCCGTCCGGTGACCAGGCGGGTGGCAGCCAGCAGCAGTAGGTCATCCGCACCGCGGTGACCGTGCCCAGCCCGCCGGAGGCCACCACCTCCCGCGCGGCCCGGT
This sequence comes from Streptomyces sp. ATLC9, assembly GCF_057196705.1. Taxonomy (NCBI): domain Bacteria; kingdom Bacillati; phylum Actinomycetota; class Actinomycetes; order Kitasatosporales; family Streptomycetaceae; genus Streptomyces; species Streptomyces sp. ATLC9. Next base: position 25,634 of record NZ_JBXUOY010000023.1, read on the forward strand.
GGGCCGGGTGGAACCGCTGGTCGTAGGCGGTGGCCGCCGGCACCCCCGCGCGTTCACAGGCTGTGACCAGACGCTCGGCGTCGGCGAGGTCGGCGGCGAGCGGCTTCTCGCACAGCACTGCCGCTCCCGCCGCTGCGGCGGCCTCGGCCACGGGGCGGTGGGTGTGATTGGGCGTGGCCACGTACACCGCGTCGGGCCGGTGGTCGGCCAGCAGATCCGCGAGACGGGGGACGGCCCGGACACCGGGCGCCCGGGCGGCCAGCCGCGCGGCGGCGACCGGGTCGGTGTCGGTCACGGCGACCAGGCGGGGGACCGCGGTGGCCGGCCGCTGCCGGGCGGCCTCCAGCAGTCCGGGCAGGAAGTGGTCGCGGGCGACCCATCCGCACCCGGCGATCGCCCACCGGCACGTGGTCGCGGCGGCCGACGTGTCGGCGTTCACCATCGCTCCGGCAGGTCCAGGAGCACCCTGCGGCGGGCCAGCCCGGCCACCTCGGGCGTCAGGCGCCCCGCTCGCGCGTCCGCGAGCAGGGCGGGGGAGAGAACGACGCGGCTCGGCAGGTAACCGGCGGCATCCCGCCCGTACTCGTCCCGCCAGCGTGGGCTCGGCCAGCGCAGCAGACCGTCACGGTAGAGGGGGTTGAGCCGCAGGGGCCGCCCGGGGACGGGCCGGGCCGGGGTCGGCAGGGCCCCTCCGGGCGGTGGAGGCGGGGCATCGGCCAGGGCGAGGGCCTCGCAGTGCGCCAGGTCCTCCACCGAACGCGGGCGGGGGGCGACACCGTCCAGCAGGGCGCGGGTCAGACCGGCGTCGTCGTAGCAGACGGCCCCCGGCAGCAGCGACCGCCAGCCGGCCGGATCCAGCGGCAGACCGGCACTCGGCCCGGGGACCAGTGCGTTGTGGCAGTGGCCCAGGACGACGGCGCCGCCGTCGGCGTGCCTCAGGGCGCGGTCCACCATCTCCCGCTTGCGGGGCAGGAAGTACAGCGCGTCGTGACAGGTCACGTAGGCCGGCCCGTGCGGGCGCAGCGGCCACGGGGCGGTCAGGTCGGCGCACACCAGCCGCGCCTCGGGCACGACGAACCGCCGGGCCAGCCACAGTTTGGCGAAGACCACGTCGATGCCGGTCAGGTCCCGGTGCCCGCGCAGCGCCAGCTCCCGCAGCAGGTGTCCCGTGCCGCAGGCCAGTTCCAGCACCGGTCGGGGGCCGGGCGGATGGTGTGCGGTCAGGGCGAGTACGGCCAGCCAGGTCGGGTCGCTCCACCGGTGCAGGAAGTAGTCCCCGACCCTGCCCAGACCCAACAGCGTCACCGCCTCGCGCAAGGTGGCGGCCTTCAGCGCGGCGCGCAGCGTCCCGGGAGGCGGGACCGGGCCGTCCCACCAGTCGTCGGTGTCGGCGAGCAGGACGACCGCGGCACCGTCCGGGTCGCCCTCTTCGATACGGCGCACGGCCCGCTCACGCAGCTCCTCGCGGCCGGCGCGCAACCAGGGGATGCCCGCCACCACGGGCCAGAGCCGTTCGCCGTCGGACAGCAGACCGGGCCCGCGTGACCGCAGCGGGGCTCCGCCGACCGGGCTGACCAGACCGGTCACGGCCGCCTTCGCCGCGGGACCCGCGGCCGGGCTCCTCACGCCGCCTCCGCCGCGGCCAGCACGGCCCGGTGGAAGCCGGACACCGCGCAGGGATGCACCAGGTCCAGGTCGTCCAGCGCCTGCCCGGCGGTGAAGGCGGCGGCCCGTGCGTGGTGGTGGACCTGCAGCACCCGGTCCAGTACATCGGCGGCGTGGAAAGCCCGGGCGGCCGGGTGCACGGCCTCCTCGCGCAGGGCGAGCAGACCGGTCAGACGCGAGGCGAGGGGGCCGGGCAGAGCCGCGAGTGGTCGATCGGTCAGCCGCGCCGTGATGCCCGGCAGGTGCTCGCCCAGCAGCTCCTCCCCGGCGAAGCCCGCGTCGGGCAGCACCGCGTTGTGCAGGTGATGGGCCAGACCGAGCAGGAAGGCGTCGGCGGGGTCGGCGCCGAACACTTCGGCCAGCAACCCGCCGTAGACGGCGACCGCCCAGCAGTGGTCACCATGGCTCTCGGGCGGCTCCACCATCAGCCGCGGGCGCCCGGGCCGTGTGGCACCCGCCCGCGGCTGGGCGCACAGGTCCACCGCGAACCCCGGCGCCGGGGCGTCGTGGTGCTCCGCCCCGGCCAGCCGCGGCAGCGCTTCCCGCAGCCGGCCGAGGGTCACCGCGTCCAACCTGCCCGTATGCCGCCCGACCGAGCGGGCCAGCACGGCCGCAGCCTCGGAAACCGTCAGCCCGCACCGCCGCAGCACCGGGCCGTCCACACCCGCCAGACGTGCCCCGGCCACGGCGGCAGCGCACTCCAGGGCGGCGATCCGGCCGGGGCCGGCACCCCGGGCCAGCGCCGCCCACGACCGGAGGAAGGCGCGTCCCGCCATCGAGGCAGTGCTGTCGGCCGTCCGGACCCGCTTGAGGTCGCCGATCTCGCGCAGCAGGGGGGCGGCCGCCCGCAGGGCATCGCGCGGCACCTGGAGCGAGGCCTGCCGCGCCGGGCGGGGAGCGGCCCGCGTCACGACCGTCCGTCCCGCGGCGTCCGACCGTCCAGCCAGTCCAGCAGGGCGCGCTCCTGCCGGTGCAGCGCGTGCTCCGGGACGCGTCCGTCGACGGTCATGGGGGCCTTGAAGAAGAACCCGAACTGCTCCTGCACCCCGCGCTCCCCACGCCGCCGCGCCTCCGCCAGCAGACGCACCAGCTCCAGTACCAGCGGGGCGGCCAGGGCGGAGTCCTGACACAGGAAGTCGATCTTCACCTGCATCCGGCGGCCGAGGAAACCGACCAGGTCGATGTTGTCCCACGCCTCCTTCCGGTCGCCGCGCGGCCGGTAGTAGTCGATGCGCACCAGGTGGTCCTCGACCGGGTAGCCGAGCACTGCGTCCAGCACCGACTCCTTGGCGGCCGTCTTGCTGGCCAGCGAGCCCGGATCCTCCAGCGCCCGACCGTCGCGGTTGCCCAGCAGGTTGGTGGAGTACCAGCCCTCCACCCGCAGCGCCCGGGACCGCAACGCCGGGGCGAGGACCGTCTTGACCATCGTCTGCCCGGTCTTGCCGTCCTTGCCGGCGATCGGCACGTGCCGCCGCTCGGCCAGCAGCGTCAGGGCCGGTACGTCGGCTCCGACGCTCGGGGTGAAGTTCACGTACGCCATGCCCTCCCGCAGCGCCGCGTAGGCGTAGAGCATGGCGGGGGTGATCGCCTCGCTCCCACCGTCCAGCGCGTCCTCGAAGGCTTCGGGGGAGGCCAGGGACGACGCCGCCGGGTCCGGTTGCCGCTCGGTCGAGGCGAGGTTGACCACGACCACCTCCTCCAGCGCCTGCTCGGCCCGGAAGCGCCGCAGGTCCTCCCGTATCCGGTCGGTCTGCTCGCGCAGGTCGCCGGACGGCATGACGTTGGCGCCGCCGACCCCGCGGCAGTAGGCCGGATCGGCCACGGCCGGCCAGGGCCGCACCCGCTGCAGCCGGGGCGCAACGGCCTCGATCTGGGCGGGGTCCAGCACTTGGTGGAAGTGGGCGGCCTTGGCCAGGTCGTCGGCGGACACGTCCCAGCCGCCGAACACCAGCCCCTCGTAGGGCACCAGGTCCGTACGCGCTGCCAGCGGAAGTCCGTCCTGACCGCAGGCCCCGAGCCTGAGCAGTTCCACCCCGGCCACGGCGGTCGTGGCCACCGCGCCGCCCAGCCCCACGACGGCCACACCCAGCCGGTCCACCGGCTCGTTCCCGCTTCCGTGGCGGGAGGGACGCCTCTCGGTCAGCGTGTTCATCGCTCTCTCCGATCGACTCGCACGGCGGCCGCGGCCGAGGCCCGGCGACGGAGTGGAACCCGTCCGGAGGCCCCCGCGGACCCGCGAAAGCTGTCACGTACGTGGCGGAACGGACGCGCCGCCCCGACGTCATCAAGGTTCGGCGCGGCCATGGACCGGCGCATCCGCGGGAAAAGCCGTGATCCGGGGGTTTCGTCCTTGCCGTGCGACGGTGGCGCGCCGATGCGGGCACCGCGTGCCCGTCGCGCCGCGCACGTGATCGGCCGGCCAGGACGGCCGAACGGGTGAATCCCCCAGGGCGGCCGGTGCGGGCCGGCCCCGGGGGCGGCGGGCGGAGGCGTCCGTCGAGCCGCCCACTGCGCTGGAGGCGGAGAACGCCGCTCCGCGCAAGAAGGTCCGCGAGCCGGAGGAAGAGCGCGAGATCCTGCGGAAGGCGGCGAAGTGTTTCGCCGGCCAGACGCGCTGGTGAACCGCTTCCAGCCCGTCGCCGGCCACCAGCGCCGCTCCGGCGTGAAGCGGCTGTGCACCATCCTCGACGTCTCCCGCTCCAGCTTCTCCTACCGGCGCCGCACCGCCGCCGACCGGGCAGCGAGGCAGGCGGTGCGGCGCCGGTCTCGCCGCCCGGATACGGGCCGTGCACCGCGAGTCGGACGGCACCCACGGCGTCCCGAGGATCACCGCCGAGCTCCGCGAGAACGGCGAGCGGGTCGACCGCAAGCGCGTCGCGCGCGTGATGCGGAGCATCAATCTGGCCGGCCCGAGGCTGCGGCGCAGACACCGCACCACGACTCCGGACCCGGCCGGGGTGAAGGCCCCGGACCTGATCGGCCGCGACTTCACCGCACGTGAGACGAATACCCGGCCACCGTCATCGACCTCGCCTCACGGTGTCTGACCGGCTGGGTGATCGCGGACCACCTGCGCACCGGTCTCGTCGTCGACGCCCTGGACGCCGTGAGGCGCCCCCGCGGCAGCCTCGCCGGAGCGGTCCTGCACACCGACCACGGCGCCCAGGGCGGATTCAAGTGGTCGTCGCAACACCTCGATGACGAGGGAGAATGTTGTGGCGCAGGGACGAGCGCGGGACCCCCTCCAGGGCCGCAAGAGCTGGTCCGGCGAGCGCGAGGCCCGGCTCGACGCGTTCCGCTGGCTGCACCGCTACAACACCCGACGCCGCCACTCCCGCCTCGGGCACCGCAGCCCCATCGCCTACGAGAACGCCTTCCGAACGACATCAACTACGCTGGCGCCAGCCGCGTAACCCATGTCCAGGAACCGGGGTCAAGGCCCGGGACCCGGAGTGGGACGCCGTGGTCTTCGACACCACCCCCGCCGACACCGTCCGCCGCTGCGGGGGCCATCCCGACTGGATCCGTTTCGCTACCGGCGAGGACGGCAACTACCTCGCCGTGGACACGGAACGGACCCCGCCCGCCTGGCCGCCGCCCGCCTGGCCGGAGACGACGTGACCTTCGGCGACTGCCTCGCTCTGGCCTCCCGCCTCGGCCTGGACACCGGCGACGCGTTCCGCGTCGCCGGCAGCCTCTGAGCACCGGAGCCGCGGACAGACACCCTCCTGCCCATCCTCCCCGCCGACGTGGAGGTGTTCCGCGGGAGCCAGGCCGGCCACAGTCGGCACCTCCACAGTGGTGGTCGCGCGGGGTGATCGGTTACGGGCGTGCGCGTCCGTGTGAAACCGACTGTGCGGCCCGCCGTAACCGCCCCATCGCCTCGACAGCCGCCCGGACCTCGGGCAGCAGCGCCCGATCGGCCTCGGTGAGGACGGACGTTCGGCTGGAGTGATCGAAAAGGGCCACGCCGAGACGCTTCTCGAGATCGCGAAGTCCGCCGCAGCCGACGCCGGTCGTGCCGGTCGAGCGCGTAGAGCACACCCGGGGTGATCCGGCGCCCGCCATGTCCGTGATCTCCCCGGACCCAGAAAGGCGGAAACAGGAGAAGCCCCGCGGGCGTGGGAGACGGTCCGGTATTCACCACGGCGTTCGCTGCTGGCTGACCATTGTCCCTGGGCGTGGGGGTGTGGCGGCCTGCGCTGCCAGGATGGCCGCCATGCTCTCATTTTCTGTACAGGCCGTACCGAACGACATGAACTCCTGGATCACTCTCGCCCGGCACTGCGAGACGGCGGGTTTCGACGCGCTGCTTGTCCCCGACCATCCGGGGGCGGCGGCCTCCCCGTTCGTGGCACTGGCTGCCGCGGCACCGGTCACCGAACGCATCGGCCTCGGGCCCTATGTGGCCAACGCCGGGGTGCGCGAGCCACTGCTGCTCGCCTCCGACATCGCGACCCTGGACGTCGTCTCGGGCGGTCGGGCCCGGATGGCACTGGGCGCCGGACACACCCCCGCCGAGTGGGCCATGGTCGGCTCGCGGCGCCCCGACGTCGCCGGACGTGTACGACGCTTCACCGCCGTGGCCGAGGCGTGCCGCACACTGCTGGCGGGGGAGGAGGTGACCCTCGACGGCCCTGAGGTGTACGCCCGGTCGGCCCGGCTGGAGAAGCCGCGCCCGGTACAGGACCGGGTACCGTTCACCTTCGGCGGCGGCAACTCCACCCTGCTGCGGTGGGCGGGCGAGCACGCCGATGCCGTCGCGCTGAGCGGACTCGGCCGTACCCTGCCGGACGGGCACAGCCACGAGGTGCGGTGGCGGAGCGAGGACATCGACCGGCAGGTGGAACTGGTCGAGCGGGGTGCCGCCGGACGGGAGAGCCCGCCCGCGCGCGAGGCGCTCGTCCAGGTGGTGGAGGTCACCGACCACGCGGAGTCCGCCGCGCACCGTTTCGCCGAGCTGACCGGATGTACCGCGCAGGAGGTACTGGGCGCCCCGTACGCCTGGATCGGGACCGAGGAAGAGATCGTCGCCTCGCTGGCCGAGTACGAGCGGCGCTGGGGCATCACTCGCTATGTGGTGCGCGAGCCGGCCCTGGAGGACGCCGGGAAGCTGCTCGCCCGTCTCCGCGCGAACCGAGTGGGGCCGTGATCCCGGCCGCGGGACCGCAGTCATGCCCCGCGTGTTCGTCGTGACTGGCGGCCTCCGGTCCTGTGGCAGACGCCGGTGAACACGGAGCTGACCGGCGGGAGCAGGCACCCTCGCACCACGCAGAGCATCACCCTGGACGACACGGCGCAGCAGGTCCTGCGCGAGAGTGGCCTGGAGCGGGTGGGCAGCCCGGTCGACCGCTGACGTGGCGTCTGTTCGGCCCGGGGAGGCAGTTTACGCAACCGTGCCCGGAAGCGCTGCCCACGCCGTTCGAGGACAGGGAGACGGAGACCATGAACGTCCATTGGAGTTCCTCCCATGCGGTCCAGGTGAGCGGCACGCCGCGCAGGGCCCGGGCGACGGAGAGGGGGCGGGCCGCCCTCCCGCGCCGCGTCGCCGCGGACAGGCGGCGATAGAGGCGAGCCGCCGACAATCGGTCACGTGTTCCCAGGCATACCGTGACCGTCCCTCGTTCGGGTGGCTCCTGGTGCTATCACTCCGTGCTGGGCTGTGTTGCCCGCCCATGCTCTTCCCGGGGCCGCGCCTTGCTGCCCCGGGAAGAGGTGAAAGTACAGGATGAGCGCGACACGACGAGGAATCATAGGAGGGGCGCTGGCCGCGCCCCTGCTTGCCAGTCTCACGCCGACGGCCTTTGGCGCCTCCGCGGGCCCGGAGCTGGGCAGGATCTCGGACGCCTGGGTGGATCTGCGATGGAGCAAGCACACCCAGGACGAGTTGGACCGTCTCGGGGTCACCGTGGAGCCGGTCGCTCCGGCCAGCGGGAACCAGAACAGCGGTGGGGGAAGGGTTCGTTTCCCGGTACGGTCGGCGACCGGCGACCCCTCGGTGGACGATCCCGGGCGAGCCCGGGGCACCGCGGTCCTCGGAGGTGGCCTGGTGCTGCGGACTCCCGCCGGTGAGTTCCGGCTGTCCGACCTGGTGTCCTCGCTGGAGGGCGAGACGGTCTCCGGGGAGGCCACCGTCAACGGCCTGGTGACCGCCCTGCAGTCGGTGTTCACCTTCACCGCGGGGGAGGGGCGCCTGGACGCGGCGCCGGTGCCTCCCGGTCGGCCGATGAGGATCCAGATCGTCGGCGTGCCGATGCGCCTGACCGAGGCATCGCTGGAGGTGTTCGAGACCACCTTCGGTCCGTCGGGTCTGACCACGAAGACCGTTCTCGGGCACCTCACGGCCGGGGGCGTGTACACGCCGCCCGAGCCGTGATCGGCTGACGGCCGGGGGTCTAGGAGCCCCGGCCGTCTCCGCAGCCGGTTGACGCGGGTTTGCCTCGG